>DATARE010000031.1:0-1987 GCA_036264295.1 Micropepsaceae bacterium
GCCCAATCCCTTATGGCATGGCGAGGCCTATCGGCATGACAAAATTCGCATCGCCTATATCTCGACCGATTTCCGCGCCCATGCGGTTGCCTTTCTGATTGTCGGCTGTTTCGAACATCACGACAAATCGCGCTTCGAGACCACGGCCATTTCGCTGCATCCCGATGACGGCAGCGAAACCCGCCAGCGCATTGTGGCGGCGTTCGACCGCTTCATCGATGTTCAGGCAATGAGCGATGCCGCCGTCGCTGCCAAATTGCGTGAACTGGAAATCGACATCGCCATCGATTTGAACGGCTACACCGGCGATGCCCGAACCGGAATCCTCGGCCACCGTCCGGCCCCCGTGCAGGTGAACTATCTCGGTTATCCCGGAACGATGGGCGCGCCCTACATGGATTATCTCATCGCCGACCCCATGGTGATTCCCTCCCAAGATCGCGTGCATTACAGCGAGAAGATCGTCTATCTGCCGCACGGCTATCAGGCGAACGACCGCAAGCGCCGCATCGCCGAACGCACGCCGACCCGCCACGAGGCCGGGTTGCCGGAGACAGGGTTCGTCTTTGCCTGCTTCAACAACACCCACAAGATCGGGCCGGAGATGTTCGACATCTGGATGCGCCTGCTTCGCGATGTCGAGGGCAGCGTGCTGTGGCTGTTCGAGGACAATGCCGAAGCCGCGCACAATGTGAAGCGCGAGACGGTGGCGCGTGGGGTCTCCGCCGAACGCGTCATCTTCGCGCCGCGTGTGATGCCGCCCGAGCATCTGGCCCGAACGCGGCTCGCCGATCTTTTTCTGGATACGCTGCCTTACAACGCGCACACCACGGCGAGCGACGCGCTGTGGATGGGCTTACCCATCGTGACCTGCCCCTCGACCACCTTTCCGTCGCGCGTGGCGGCCAGTCTGCTTCACGCCATTGGCATGCCCGAAATGGTCACGTCTTCGCTGGCTGAATACGAGGCTCTGGCCGGCGCTCTCGCACGCGATCCCGTAAGGCTGGCGGCGATCAAAGCGAAACTCATCCGCAACCGCGACACAGAGCCGATGTTCGACACTGCGCGCTTCACGCGTTATCTGGAAGCGGCGTATACCGGCATGTGGGAACGGCATCAGGCAGGCCTGCCGCCAGAGAGCTTCGCGATATCGCCCGAAATGGCCTGATCATGCAAAGCGCGGACTCGCAGGAAACCCTTGCGCGAGAACGGTTTCAGGCCGGCCGGTTCGAAGAGGCTTTGCGGCTTCTCGATTTGGCTGTCGCGGCGTCGCCGGCGCGTGCCCAATTGTGGAACAATCGCGGCACCGTGCTCGCCACGTTGAAACGGTACGAAGACGCCGAGGAAAGCTTCCGGCGAGCGCTGGCGCTCGATCCGAACTTCGCCGGTGCCTTGGTCAATCGCGCACATGTCCTGATGGAGCTGGCGCGCTATCCGGACGCGATCAGCGACTATGAAAGACTTTTGCGGGCCAATGTCTGGTTTCCCTACGCCCGCGGCAATCTGATCCGCGCCAAGCTCCAATGCTGCGATTGGCAAGGGCTAGCGGAAGAATGGGAACGCGCACTCGTGGAGATGCGTCACGGAAAGCCAGTCATCCCGCCCATGGTGAGTGCCGCACTTCCCCATTCCCCGGAAGACCAGCTCCAGGCTTCACGCATTCTGACGGCGGCCAAATATCCACCGGCGCGCATGCCGCTATGGCCTGGCGTGCGCGGGCGGCATGAACGCATTCGCATTGCTTATCTGTCGGCGGATTTTCATGCCCATGCGACCGCCACGCTGATGGCGGGCGTCTTCGAAGCGCACGACAAGGCCCGCTTCGAGATCACCGCGATCTCTTATGGACCCGATGAGGACTCTCCGATGCGCCGGCGCCTTATGGCGACGTTCGAACATTTCTTGCCCGTCGCGGACAAGAGCGACGCTGAAATCGCAAAATTGATGCGCGAACGGGAAATCGACATTGCCGTCGACCTCAAAGGCT
>DATARE010000051.1:0-3105 GCA_036264295.1 Micropepsaceae bacterium
CGCCTGCGGGACCAAATCACGTCCGGGGCGCGAACGATTCTGTGGGTGTTGCTGGCAGCGTCGATCCTGGTATTCATCATTGCGTGCTCCAACGTCGCAAACTTGATCCTGGCGCGCAGCGTGCGCCGGGAAGGCGAGTTAGCCATCCGGGCCGCATTGGGCGCAAGTAGGGGAGCGCTGCGTCGCACGCTACTCGCCGAGAGCCTTCTGCTGTGCGGGGCGGGCGCGATTCTTGGGGTATTGAGCGCTCGTCCGATGGTTGCGATTCTGGCTCGGTACGCCTCGCGCTTCTCGGTCCGGGCGTTGGACCTGACGATTGACTCCAGCATTCTGTGGGTGGGCGCCGGACTGGCCATCCTGGCCGCGATTCTGTTGGCGTTTGTCCCGCGGTTGCCTTCCGCGAGCGCCTCGCAAGGATTCGGGCTGTCTAGCGGCGGAGTGCGCATCACCGGGAGCACCGGCCGGCGGTTGCAAGTCTTCGCGGTCACACAGATCGCCGCGTCCTTCATGCTGCTGGCCGGCGCCAGCATGCTCATCAAGACGCTGCTTACGCTGCAAGCAACACAGACCGGGTTCGATATGCATCGCGTACTGGCCATGAACGTACCGGTGATGTCCTATGGGAAGACTTCGGATCAAATCATCAACTTTTACAGGGAAGCTATTCGCCGCATCAATGAACTCCCCGGGGTTGATCGCGTCGCACTCGGCACCAACGTCCCGTGGCGGGACGCCGGTGGCTTTGGTCCGGGCTTCTCGTTTACTGGCGAGGGCCATGTGAAAGGGGAGCGCGAAGAGGACCCTCGCGCGCAGTTGCGAGTTGTTTCGCCGTCATTTTTCGCGGCCCTGGGCGTGCCGATCGTGGCTGGTCGCGACTTCAACGACAATGATCGGCGGGGTGGGGAGCCGGTGGTGATCATCAGCCAAAGCGTGGCGCAGCGAATGTTCCCCGGCCAGGATCCGGTCAACCGGCACATTATGTGGTCAGACCCGGTGATGGATTTTATCTACATCACTAAGGGGCCGCGGCGCATTGTGGGCGTCGCCGCTGATGTGGACGATGAGAACGTGGTGCCGGGCGCGGCGCTTACCGTCTACCACCCGTTTGGCCAGATACCGGACAATGAGACGGCCAGCAAAGAGATACCTGTCTTTGGGGGTCGCTTGTTTGTTCACACGAGCATGGATCCTTACGCGCTGGTGACTCCCATCACGCGAGTCGTGCGAGGCATGGCCGCGGACCAGCCAGTCGAACATGCTGCTACGCTTGAAGATATTCGCGCGGAAGTACTTACGCCGGACCGTTTGAACACGATTGTGTTCGGCGGCTTCGCGGCGGTTGCTCTGGCGATTGCGATTATTGGTGTGGCTGGCGTGCTGGCGTTTTCAGTTAGCGCGCGCACGCGGGAGTTTGGGATACGGCTGGCGGTTGGATCGCAACCGGGACGGCTACTCGCTGGTGTCATTGGGCAGGGTGCGGTGATGGCTGGGGCCGGTGTTGTTGCCGGGGCGGCGTTGGGATACGTCTTTGCTCGCGTGGCTGGCGGGTACATTCCAGACGTCCGCATGCCCAGCGTGTTGCCGGTGCTGGTGTCCGCACTGGTGTTGCTTGCGGCGGCGGTGGTGGCTTCGGCGGTGCCAGCTGCGCGGGCTGCTCGGGTGGATGTGATACAGGCGCTGCGGTCGGAATAAATCAGAATTCAAAAAGTTGGCGAGCGGCTGATTGGGTTATCCCGAGGAGGCCTGAGCGGGCTCAGCGCGGGAACAGCCGGGCCGCGTTGTCGTACAAGATCTTGCGTTTCGCTTCTGCCGCAATCGGTAGTGCGCTAAATGTTTCGATATTCCCCTTTATTGCAGGCACACCTGGGCCTGGCCAGTCCGTACCCCATAGCACCTTGTCCGCTATGTCTTCGATGCGCGGAAAATATTCGAGGAGTTTCTGCGGCGGGATGCCGGAGATATCCATATACATATTCTTGTGGCGGCGAACGAGAAAGAAGGCCTCATTCATCCACAAGGGCCTTCCGCCGTGGGCGAGAATGACGACGAGATTGGGAAAATCGATTCCGACGTCGTCGCAGAGCATCGGCTGAGCGTGCAGATTTCTTGCGCCGGGGAAAATGGATGTGCCGGTGTGAATCATTACGGGCAGACCGTTAGCCTGGGCGCGTTCATAGATTGCAGCGAGTCCGCGGTTGCCGTCGATATAGTCATTGGGCGAAAGCACCTGGTGCGAGGGATGCATCTTGATGGCGCGAATTCCCAGCTTTGCGATGCGATCTACTTCAGCGCCGGGGTCGGGAACCGTTCCAGGGAGAACACCGCCAAAGGCGATGAGCCGATCGGGCGCGGCTTTGCAATAATTCGCACTCCAATCGTTGACCTCCGGAGTAAATCCTATAATTTGCGGTGCGACGTAGTTGATCAGGCCGGCGCGTTCGATGCCGAGACTGTCTAGTAAGCCGAGAAATGCTTTGGGATCGGCGGAGTAGCGCTCCACATCCGCATAGTCTTTGCGGCCGCGTTTGATCAGGTCGAGCGCCGATGGCTTGACCATGTGGTAGGGCATGATGTGAACGTGGATATCAATGATGGGCTGCAAGGAGTCTCCGTCAGGTCCTGGATCTTGCCGACCTTGTTCCCAAGCTTAGACCGACAATCCACATAGAGTCTGTATCCCTAAATCTAGAGAAGAAAGAGCGTCCAAGCTATTACAGACGGTCTGAGTGGGCAAGCCGTGACAATACTTGCAAGAGGAAAGTTCTGCCGCCGAGTAGAGCGGTTTGGGCGTAGAGTGCTGTTGAATGGATTGGGATGTTCACGCGTCAGGAGGTTTGCTATGTACCGATTCCCTTCTAAATCGTTCTCGGCTCGGGGCCGCAGAAGTTTTTTGCAGTTCAGCGCTCTCGGGGGAGCGGCAACTATCATGCCCGCACTCGGCTCTCTGGAGAATCCGGAAACCGCGAATGGAAGCGCCGATCCTTACCCCATTCCGTGGCTGGACAAAAACGGAAGTCACAATCAGCCGGCCGGGCCCAATTTGGAACCGTCGCATATCTATCACTTCAAAGGAATGGTGGCACGGTGCAGTACATTCACTGGGAT
>DATARE010000071.1:0-1933 GCA_036264295.1 Micropepsaceae bacterium
ATGTGTTCGTAATTGGCGGCCATGACGCGGCTGATGGGCTCGCCGGCGATCAACGCTTCGGCCATGGCGGCTTCCTTGGCGGCGATGGTTTCGGCCGTCTCCAGGACGCGCGCAATATCGGCGGTGGCGATGAAGATCACAGCGCTGCGGTCGGCAATCACATAATCGCCCGGCGCGACGCTGACCGTTTCGAATGTCACCGGCACATTGGTGCCCAATTCCACGATGCGTCCGCGTGCGGTCTTCGCCGTCAATTTGCGCGCGAAGATGGGAAACCCATGCGCCTTCGCTTCGTCGATGTCGCGCACGGGCCCGTCGCAAACGACGCCCGCAACGCCGCGCAGCTTCGCGCCCAGCGCCAAAAGACCGCCCCAGCTTCCGGCGTCCACGCCAGAGCGCTGTTCGACGACGATCACATTGTCGGAACCGGCGGCTTCGACCGCCGCGGTGCCCAGATGGCGCGGCGTGCCCGCAGGTGCCGTTCCGACGCCGAGTTTCACCGTGACGGCGCGCCCGGCGATGCGGGTTTCGCCCGATTGCTGCGGCACGGCGCCAACCACGCCGCCAAGCTTCAAACGGTCGAGTGCGTCCGACACCGCGCAGGTATCGAGCTTGCGCAGGCGAGAGACGAAATCACGGATTTGGTTCTTGTCTGTCATGCCCGGCGAGCCGTGGCGACAGCCGCGGCGAGGGAAGGGCACCCATTTCCTGCAAAGCGAGTTGCCTTCGCGATAGGGGTTTCCTTCCCTTCGCGACGCTGGCGCATCGCTCGGCCGGGAATGACACCATTTGTATTGCGGCCCATTCAATTCAACCGTTCAAATGTCCAGAACCAGCCGCGGGGATTTCGAGCCGGAACAGCAGATCATCATGGTCGCGCTCTCCTTGCGCTCCTGCTCCGTCAAAATCGTATCGCGATGGTCGGGGATACCGGAGATCACCCGCGTTTCGCAGGCGCCGCACACGCCTTCCTCGCAGGAATGCGGCACTTGGATGCCGGCTTCGCGCACCACTTGCAGGATCGATTTTCCCGCCGGGACGGTCAGTTCGCGCTTGCTGCGGGCGAGCTCGACCACGTAGCCGCCTTCCTGAGCGGCGGCGAATTTCGGTGTGAAATATTCGACATGAATCTGCTCCGGCGGCCAATGGGCCGTCGCGGCTTCGAATGCCGCGAGCATCGGTGCGGGTCCGCAGCAATAAAGATGCGCGGTCTTGGGCAATGCCTCGACAATCCCCGCGACGTTCAGGAAGCGCCCCTCTTCTTCATCGTCGAAATGAAAATGCGCTTGCGGATATTGCGACAGCTCGTCCAGAAACGCCGCGTCCAGGCGTGCGCGGCAGGAATAATACAATTCCCAGGGCCGCCCCTTTTCCATCAGCCGCTTGGCCATGCAGTAAATCGGGGTGATGCCGATACCGCCCGCGAGCAGCACCACAAGCTCGGCGTCTTCCTTCAGGGGAAAATTGTTGCGCGGCGGAACGATGGGGATTTTCGAACCCACCCGCAGCTGGTCGTGCATGAACACCGAACCGCCGCGGCTGTTGGCGTCGCGCTTTACGCCCACGGTGTATTCGGAAAGATCGGGTGCCGCGTGGACCAGCGAATATTGCCGCTCGATTCCATTGGGCAGGATCAGCCCGATATGGGCGCCTGGCTCGGCGGGCGGCAATGGGCCCCGGTCGGGGCGCTGGAAACTGTAAAGATTGGTGTCGCGCGCGGCCATTCGGATGCAGGTCAGCATCATCTCGATGGTTTCGACGTTGGTGGGCGGAATATCGTCGGGCAAGGATTTCGTCCCAAAGGCAATGGTTGTGCCTTCTTCTGACGCGCACCAGCCCTCTATTCAAGCCCATGGTTTGGCAAGGTTAGCCGGTGACGAGAAAGCCGCCCAAAACGCTCAGTCTTGACGCAGGCAGGCCCATCGCCAGATCG
>DATARE010000084.1:0-5231 GCA_036264295.1 Micropepsaceae bacterium
CGGCATTGCGTCGGCCATGTCATCCATCCTTTGGCTTAGAGCGTTGTCCAATTCCCAGTGTTTTTGATGTAATTCCCCGGCCACCGGCTGTCAATTTGAAGGTCTGCCGCACCATACCCCCTCCTCCCTGCATTTGTACAAGAAGGTGAGGATTTTTGGCGGATTTCCTGGAAAAATTCATTAGACCTTACCAAAAATCCGGTGCGAATCCGGTGCACTTGCAGTGCATTTCGGTGCAATTCCGATGCACGGAACATGACGCTGCCGGCATCGTCCTGCTTGAAAAGATATAGGAACGGTCCCGCACCCCGCCACCGCATTTAAGGTCATGCCGCACACGAAACCGTGCGGGCGCGCGCTGCGCCGCCCTTACTGCGACATCCCCTTGTAGGTCAGGCGCTGCATGCCGGCCGTCGTCTGGGCGATGTAGATGTTGCCCTTGGAATCGGTCTGGATGTGGTGGCCCGCCCCGAGGATTCCCGGCGGCTGAATCGTGCCGATATATTCCAGCGATTTCGGGTCAACGACCGCGATCCCTTTATTATAGCCGACATACAGGAATTTCTGATCCGGCGAGAAGGCGAGGTCGCGGGCGAAAATCGCGTCGCCCTTCATCAGCTGCTTGATGAACTTGCCGTTGGTATCGAACATCTGGACACGGCGGTTCTCACGGTCCGCCACATAGACCATGCCATCCTTGGAGACACGAATGGCATGCACGACCGAGAATTGCTGCGGCCCCGGCTCTTTGAATTCCTTGTAGCTGATAACGGCGCAGCTATCGGCATCCGCGGGCTTGTTGCCGAACGCGCCCCACATCCGTTTGAATTTGCCGCTATCGGCGTCGAATACGGCCACGCGATGATTGCCGTAGCCATCGGCGACGAACAGCTCATTGGTTTGGGCCACGAATTGCGCATCGGCCGGCCGGTGGAAATTGGCGGTATCGGCATTGCCTTTGCTCGCACTGGATTTGCCGATTTGGAGGACAAATTTTCCGTCCTGAGTGAATTTCAGCAATTGGTCGTCCGTCACCGGACGCAAACCGGGCAGGCCGTTTTCGGGACAGGAATTGCCGCCCAGCCAGACGAACCCTTTGGAGTCGATCAGGATGCCATGCTCGCGTTCTGGCCATTGATAGCCATTGCCATCGCCGCCCCAGCCGCGGACATATTTGCCGCTCGCGTCGAAAATCGTGATCGGCGGCGCGGCGTTCGCCTTGTCTTCCGGCTTCAGCGTGCGCGGGCGCGTCAACACCCAGGCATTGTCCTTGTCGTCGATGGCGATGCTGGACACGTCGCCGAATTTCATGTTGGGCGGCTTCTTCGGCCAGTCCTTGTCGACTTCGAAGATCGGCATTGGCGCGGCGTACGCGCGAACCGCGCTGGCGCCTTGGACTCCCAGAACCATAAGCGATGCCATCAATACGGATTGGGCAAGTTTATGACGCGTCATGGCTCCCTCCCGAGCATAATCCGTTCCGAACCGGAGAATGCTCCGTTCTTCTGGCTTGGGCAATTGGCGGCGCGTCAGAAATCCGCTTTCGCCGCGGTCGGAATCGGGTCCGTGGCGCGTTCGAAGAACCCTTCATTGTTCTCCGCGCAGACATTCTCCTGCATCGGCCCCGGCTGGACCCGGCGATAGCGCTGCATCGCGCGCCAAGTCATGGTGAAGGCGCCCGGATCTTCCACCGTGGCGATGGCTTCGATGGCCTTGCCGCCATCGACCAGTTTGTAGCGTTCCACGACATGAAGCTGTTCGGAATGCG
This sequence comes from Micropepsaceae bacterium, assembly GCA_036264295.1. Classification (GTDB taxonomy): domain Bacteria; phylum Pseudomonadota; class Alphaproteobacteria; order Micropepsales; family Micropepsaceae; genus CAIYRG01. The sequence continues at coordinate 1,769 of DATARE010000084.1, forward strand.
GTGTGCGGAACTGGTCCACGAAAGTCTTGGTGTTGAGGCCGATGGTATCGATCACCAGCGTATCGCCATTCTCGTAATGGCCGATGGAGTGGCCGAACCAGGACGGTCTCACATTCGCCGGATGTTTGTCGGTCATATAGATGTGGCGGACCATATGGTCCTCCTGCCAGATCATGGTCACGACCTTCGGCGTCTGAAGGAAATAGACTGGTGTCACCGGATAGAGCATCCAGGCCGGCACGCCGATGGGCCAGCACCGTTCCTTCGGCGTATAAACACCCTCTCCGGCCAGCACACGCTGATTGACCTTGCGAAGCTCCTCGCGTGTCCAGGGCAGCAGAATGGGGCTGTTGAGATCGGCGACATGCAGCGTCGGCTGTTGGTTCGTGCGCGTGGCGTAGGTGTTGTCGATATAGGGATGCGCGGGATCGGAGGTGACGGGTCCCGGTCCGCTGGGCGGCGGCAGGAAATCGTCGCCGATGGGTTCATCGCTCTCCGGCACGCCGGCAACCCAACCGACGGTGCTGTCCATGCCAAAATTCGGCACCGCCGCATTGTCCGCCGCCGAAGCAGGCCACAGAGCCGCCGTGCTCACAATCGCCAATGTGGCGCAGCATCCCTTCAACAGTTTGCGCATGATGTTCTCTCTTCAGACCTTCCGCGACGGCACCGCAATGCCGGGGATTTTAAGCTGCACCGAGCCCAAGGTCGAATGGGTGGTGAAATAGAGCGTCTTCCAATCGTCGCCGCCGAACGCGATGTTGGTCGTCTGCGGCTGGCCGTGAACGATGCGTCCGAGCGTCTTGCCGGAAGAATCGATGATGTGAATGCCGCCCGTGCCGCCGGTATAGAGATTGCCCGCGGTGTCGACCTTGAAGCCGTCCGGCCCGCCGGGTTCGGGGCCTTTCAAATCGGCGAACACGCGCTGTGTCTGGTTTGCGATCAATCCGTTGGGCATCACATCGAAGGCGAGAATTTGCGTGCGCCGGGAATCGCCGATGTAGAGAATCTTCTCGTCCGGGGAAAAGGCGAGGCCGTTGGGCAGGAACAGATCGCGCGTCAGAAGATTGATCGTGCCCAGATCGGGCGACACACGATAGACGCCGTTGTAATCGAGGTCCCAAGGCTGCGGCAGATCGGGGATGTTCCACGGATCGGTGAAATAGATCGAGCCGTCCGACTTCACCACCACATCGTTGGGCTTGTTGATGCGCTTGCCCTGATAGGTGTTGGCGATCACGGTGAAGCTGCCGTCGGCTTCTTCGCGGGTGACGCGCCGCATAACACCTTCGCACGAGACCAAGCGCCCCTGCATGTCGCGCGTGTGGCCGTTGGCGCCATTCGTCTTTTCGCGATAGACGCTGGTGCCCTTGCCAGGGGTGTATTTGATCACCTGATTGTCGCCGATGGAGCTGAAGAGCAGAAACCCGCCTTCATGCCACCACACCGGGCCTTCGGTATTGCCGCCGCCGCCAAATCCGGTAGCGAGCGTGCGGATCGGTTCGGTCGTGGCGATGATCTTGTCGAGCGCAGGATCGAGCTGTTCGATGCGCGGCGTGAGCTGAGCCCCGCGTGCAACCCGTGTGCCACCGGCGAGCGCGAGCCCACTTGCAGCCGTGAGCTCCAGCATTCGTCTGCGCGAAATCTCGCAACCCTCGCCCATGCGCGATTCCCTCCCCCGATATTTTGCCCGTGCGGAGGATGCGTCGTTCTGCGCCTTCCGGCAATCGAAATGGTTTCTCAAAATTCCCAAGCAAATGCACGAACCGCTCCACCTGCGATTGCGTATTGTTGCCCAATCATGACGGACCAATTAGCTCAGACTTGGCTATCCCACTGCCACACTTCAATAAAAATTGATTCCTGAACGCACTGTTCAGCTTGGGTTCATCTTCACAATCGCATGATCACGGCGATGACGGAGTCGTCATCGCAGCGCCGGTTAAGGGGCGCGCAAACAAAAGCAGCAGCCATTTTAACTCGCGAGGGTGGGTGCGTCCGGAAGCGGATGCGCCCGATGGGGAGGGTGTGCGTATGCAGGGTCTTAAAACCGGAATTCTCGGTCTCGCCCTCACCTCCTTCATGGGCAACGCATGGGCCGAGGATGTCTGCGCCAGAGCACAGGACCTCACGGCTTTGCAGGCCGCCGCGGTACAGCAGCAGCTGGTGGTCGCTGCCTTCACCTGCAACGATTACGGCCTCTACAACAGTTTCGTCATCGCTTATCAAACCGATCTGCAGAAGGCGGATCAGACGCTGCAGGATTTTTTCCTCCGTCTGCACCCGGACACCGGAACGGCCGACTATCACAGCTTCAAAACCAAGCTCGCCAATTTCTATGCGCTGCGCAGCTCGGGCAATGGCAAGGGCTTTTGCGGCGGCGCGTTGCAGGTTTTCCATGCCGCACTGAATGAGGGCGACAAGAGCCTCGCGCAATTCGTGATGGCGCAGCCAATGTCCACCGCGGCCAATTACGACACTTGCGGCGAACGGATACCCGGCGGCGCCATGGTGGCCGCAATCCCGCCAGCTCTCGTCGCGTCCGAAGGCGTGCCCGCAATTCCGCCGGCAGCAGCGGTTCCGGTGCTCGCCACCCCGGCATCCCCATTGGATGCTGCACCCGATGTGCTTCCTGCCAAACCGGATAGCGGAGCCACGGTAGCGGCAACAACCGCAATCGATCAAAGCGGCACCAATTATTCCACCCGCAGCACCAGTCGCGCGGCGGCTCCGCCACCGCCGAAAGCGCGCACCTATCAGACGCGCGACCGCTACACGAGCGATCCGTACGCTTATAGCGATTCCTATGGCTATTCGAACCGCTACGGCGAACGCGATCCCTATTACCGCAATCCCTACAACCGATACCGGCCTTACGACCGCTATTATTACGGCGGCGATCCGCAATATTATTATCTCAGGAGGCGTTGATGCGTTGGGCAGCACAGGCTGCGTTGGCTGGGCTCTTTGTCACCGGCGTAACGAGCAATGGCTTTTCCGCGACACCCCAAGACGGACTTGCCGTCAAGCCTCCCGCACCGGCCAAAGACGATGCGGCGCCCGCATCGGCGCCCACACTGGACAGCGTCATCGGCAAGAAGCTGGTTTCGATTGACGGATCGCTGATTGCGCTCACGGCTTCGGAAGGCGGATTGTCGCGTGAGATCGTGGGTGCCAACGGAGCGGTGCAGAAGACCGCCTTGCGCTACATCAACGACAAGCTTGGCACGGTGATCGATTCACGCGAAGCCAACAAAGTGATCGGCGTCTTCCGCATGAACGGCGAGGCGATCGAAATCCAATATGCCGATGGGACGTCGGAAAACATTCTTGCCAACCCGTCCGGTGGCATTTCCATCGAATCGAAAACCGCCGCCAGCCAATCCTATTGCACGGCGTGGTATCCCGAAGGCCACGTGTTCAGCATGGATGATCGCAAGGCCGCGCTCGCCCAATATGCAAG
>DATARE010000109.1:0-3053 GCA_036264295.1 Micropepsaceae bacterium
TGAAACTGCCGCGCGCGCCGCTCTTCCCGCTCGCCTATGCCGCCGAAGCGGTTGCCCGATTTACCGGCAAGGAGCCGTTCATCACCGCGGACGGGCTCAAAATGGCCAAGCACAATATGTTCTTCACTTCGGCGAAAGCCGAGCGCGTTCTGGGTTATCGCGCGCGGCCATTTGCGCGCGGGCTGGAAGATGCGCTCGCCTGGTTCCGGCAGGCGGGTTACCTCCGATGATGTTCGTCGCGCTTGTCAGTGTCGTAGCCCTTGCCGCCTGGATTTATCTTCTGGCCTTCCGCGGCATGTTTTGGCGTATGCGCGAACGCGACGACGGCGATATTCCTTTCAGCGGTGGCGCGTGGCCTTCGGTGACGGCCATCGTTCCGGCGCGCGACGAGGCGGCCGCAATCGCCCAATCGTTGGCCAGTCTTCTCGCTCAGGATTATCCCGGCGATTTTCGTATCGTGCTGGTCGACGATCAAAGCAGTGACGGCACGGCAGAGACCGCGCAAGTCTTGGACAACAGCGGCCGGCTGGAGGTCTTGCGCGGCGCCGAACCACCCGCCGGTTGGACGGGAAAGCTCTGGGCGCTGAAACAGGGCACGGTCCATGCTGCCGTCCGGCAGCCGGACTATTTCTGGTTCACCGATGCCGACATCGCCCATACGCACGATAATCTCCGGCAGCTGGTGGGGCGCGCGCAACGGGATCGGCTGGTCATGGTTTCGCTGATGGCGAAATTGCGCTGCGAAAGTTTCGCCGAGCGGTTGCTGATTCCGGCCTACGTGTTTTTCTTCGCGATGCTGTTTCCGTTTTCCCGGGTCAACCGGCCAAAGGATTCCATGGCCGCAGCCGCCGGGGGGTGCATCCTGCTGGAGCGCGAAGCGCTGGAGCGGGCAGGGGGCATCGACTCCATCCGGCGTGAAATCATCGACGATTGCGCCTTGGGCCGCCGCATGAAGATGCAGGGGCCCATCTGGCTTGGACTTACCGAACGCGCGGTGAGCCTGCGGCCCTATCCGCAAATCCGCGATATTGGGCAGATGGTCGCCCGTTCCGCCTATGCGCAGCTGGGTTATTCGCCGCTGCTGCTTGCGGGAACGCTGGCGGGCATGCTCGCCATCTATGCCGCGCCGCCCTTTATTGCGCTGTTCGGCACCGATGCGGCGCGCGTTGCAGCGGGTTTGGCCTGGTGCTGTATGGCGGTCGCGTTCCAACCGATGCTGATTTTCTATCGGCGTTCGGCGTTTTGGGGATTGACGCTTCCCCTCATCGGTATTCTCTACGCGGCATTCACCGTCGATTCAGCCATCCAATATTGGCGCGGCCGCGGTGGGATGTGGAAGGGCCGTATCCAGACCATGACGCGGGCGTGATGCGAAGCGCAGCCGAGCTCAGTTCCGGAAAAGGACACCACGACGAGAATTTCCCCGTCGCGTCGTTTCTGATCGCCCCGCGCCATCGTCCCGTCATTCTTGCCTTCTACCGTTTCGCGCGCGTGGCCGACGATGTGTCCGACAATGCGGCCGCCTCCGCGGACGAGAAGCTGGCGCTGCTCGATGTCATGCGCCGCACGCTGCTTGGGGAAACGGACGTGTCGCCCGAAGCTGTTTCTCTGCGCACAATGCTCGCCGCGCACAACCTTACGCCGCAACATGGGCTGGATTTGCTCGAAGCCTTCAGCCGCGACGTGACGAAGCTGCGCTATCGCGACTGGAACGATCTCATCGATTACTGCCGCGTGTCGGCGATGCCGGTGGGCCGCTTCGTGCTCGACGTGCATGGTGAGCCGCGGACATTGTGGCCGGCTTGCGATGCTTTGTGCTCTGCCTTGCAGATCATCAATCATTTGCAGGATTGCGCCAACGACTACCGCGATCTCGACCGCGTCTATATTCCAATGGATGCGTTGGCCGCAGCAGGCACCGGACCGGAAAGCCTGGAAAGCCAACGCGCGTCGCCGGCGCTGCTGAACGTTATCGGCGGTTTGGCGCAGCGGACGTCGGAGCTTCTGGTGCAATCCCGCCCGTTTGCCGCAGGCATTCGCGATGCGCGTCTGGCCCTGGAGGTCAGCGTCATCCAGACGCTTGCCGAAGATCTCTGCCGGCGTCTCATGACGCGCGATCCGCTGTCCCAACGCGTGCATCATCGCAAAAGCGAGCTGTTGCTGCTGGCGTTTCCGGCGTTGGCCGGCTTTGCCGCCGGGCGCTTGCACCGCCGCGCTCATCCCATCGTTGTTGCCGATGAGCGGCGCTAGCGGCATGGCGAGCGGCGCGGCAGAAACTGCCTTCGATCCGCAGGAGGCGCAGGCGCGCGCCTCCGGCAGTTCGTTTTATGCCGGCATGCGGCTTTTGCCCAAACCGCAGCGCGAGGCGATGTTCGCCATTTATGCGTTCAGCCGCGCGGTCGACGATATCGCCGATGAGGAAACCGGCAACAGGCCCGCCCGCCATGCGGCCCTTGAGGAATGGCGGCAGGATATCGAACGGCTTTACGCCGGCGCCGCTTCCACGCGTGCGGAATTCCTTGCGCCCGTGGTGAAATCCTATGGCCTGCGCAAGGAAGATTTTTTCGCCGTCATCGACGGCATGGATATGGATGTCGCCGAAGATATTCGCGCGCCCGATTCTGCCACGCTCGATCTGTATTGCGACCGCGTGGCAAGCGCGGTGGGGCGGCTCTCGATTAAAGTGTTCGGCATGGCAGAGGAGCCGGGCTTCGAACTCGCCCATCATCTGGGCCGCGCCTTGCAGCTCACGAATATCCTGCGCGATCTGGATGAGGATGCCGCGGTGGGACGATTGTACCTGCCGCGCGAATTCCTGACCGAAACCGGCATCGCCGGAACCGATCCGTCCACCGTCATTGCCAACCCGGCCGTCGATGCAGCCTGCCGCCGCGTCGCCGAACGCGCGCACGCCCATTACGCCATGGCGGAACGTGTGCTTCACACCCGTCCGAAAGGGCTGTTGCGTGCGCCCAATCTGATGCGCGCGGTCTATTCGGAAATCCTGACCAAAATGGAACAGGCCGGCTGGGCGCCGCCGCGTCACCGCGTGC
>DATARE010000125.1:0-5774 GCA_036264295.1 Micropepsaceae bacterium
CCCTGACGCGCCCGAGATCGATGTCGAACTGATCGGCAGTCCGCGGGACAAACCTTTGGGCGCAGGCGAAGCCGCGTCCGCGCCCGTGCCGGCCGCCATTGGCAATGCCGTGTTCGATGCCATCGGCGTGCGCATGCGCAAAGTGCCGCTGACCGCCGCGCGCGTGCGTGGCGCTTTGGTCAGCCAACGCCAGACATAGGGGATCATATGAAACCGTTTTTATCGGGCCTTCTGGCGGCCGCAGCGCTGGCGAGCCTGACTTCCGCCGTGGCGGCGCGCCCTTTCAACGATCCCCGTTCCGAAAAAGTGGAAGCGATCGACAATGCCAACGCGAACGAGCCGCGCGATCCGGCGTGTTATGCAGCCAAGCTGGTTTCGACCGGTGGCGCGGCGCCGCACAATCCGCACACGCTCGCGCTCAGGTGGACCGGCTTTTCCAATTACGAGCTGGTCTATAACGGCCACATCATTCTGCTCGATGCCTATTATGATCGCGGCAGTTTCTTTCCGCCGCTCGGCGTGAAGGCCGCGGACATCAAGAAGGCGGATGTGATTTTGCTCGGGCACGGTCATGTCGATCACATGTCCGATGCGGCCTCCATCGGCGCGCAAACGGGCGCGATGGTCGTGGGTGCGCCGGTCACGACCGAAAAGCTCATGACGCAGCCGATATCCGCCAAGCAGATCAAGACGGTGACCGGCAAGGGCGGCGAGCTTCTGAAATTCGACGGCTTCACGGTGGAACCGATCCTCGGCCGTCATGGCGAACCGAACCGTGAGGTTTCCCAGACCATGGGCCAGGCCATCGATTCCATTCTGCCGCCGCTGACGCCGGAACAAAAAACCGAAGAGGCCGCCATTCGCGCCCGCGGCACCGGCGGCCCGCGCGTGATCACGGAAGGCACCATCGCCTATCTCATCACCTTCGATGACGGATTCCGTGTGATGTACCGCGACAGCGCGGGCCTGGTGACCGATTACGAAAAGGCCGCGATGCAACGCATCGGGCGCGTCGATCTTGCCATCACCGCGTTCCGCGCGGACTTCTTGCCGCTGTACACGGTGGGCCAGGAGATGGACTACATGCATGTCTACCGGCCCGACGTCATCATGCCCGCGCACCACGATGCCGGTCAGGCGCAGGGCAAGGACGGCATCTGGCGCTCGACCGAGCCCGTGTTCCAGGCGTTGAAAGACGAGAACCCAAACCTGGTCACCGTCTCGCGCGGTTATCGCGAACCCACCTGCTTCAACACCGAATTCAACATTCAGCGCGGGCGATAATCACTCCGCAGCTGCGGACATCACGCCAATGGCTTTTTTCAGATTGTCAAAAGGCCGCGCGCCGGCGCCATGCGCAGGTGCAATCGTCTTCACGTCGAGTTTCAACTCGGTGATGTTGCGATAAAGGTCGATCCCGTATTCCGGCGTGCGTCCGAAATCGTGCGGATCGTTGCCCTCCGGGGGGTTGTAGCCGTCGCCCCAGAACACGAGCCCTGCCTTGGGATGGTAGACAATCAGATTGGCACCGTTATGGCCGCTGTTCTCCATGTGGTAAATTTCCAGGGTCTGCGTCCCGTCGGTGATCACCTTCTTGTCGCCTACCGTTTCGAACATGGGCGGCTTTGGAGATTTCGCCAACAAATCGGGCGCAATCGTGCGCGGGCGCGCCCATGCCTGTTCAAAGAACGGCTTGTTGGTTTCTTGCGTGACCACCGTCACCCCCTGAGCCACATAGGTGCGAAGACCGCCGGCATGGTCGTAATGGGCATGCGTGTTGATGACGTATTTGATCGGCTTGTTGGGGATGGTCTTCGCGATGGCCTCGTTCACCGCAAGCGAACGCGCTTCGCGGCCAATGCCCTCCACGGCAACGACATAGTCCTTGAATTCAACCGCCCAGCTGCGCGCGCCATCGGCATTCACGTACCACACCCCATCCGCCAATTTTTCCAATGTCGCCACAGGGGGCGGCGGCGCCGGAGCGGTGGGCACGTTTGCCGGCACGTCGATCGTCACGGCAGCATTGGGCTTCACATCGTCGATTTGGATATCGAGCGTCGGCAAACCGTCTTCCGTCTGCACGATGTGCTTGGGGAACTTCACGCCGCCATAATCCGCATAGTCGGAATAGGTGATCTCGACCGGATAATCGCCGATCACCTCATTGGTGCTGAGATAATCGACCTTCTCGACCAGGTTCTGATCGTTCAGAGTGACCTTGAAATCGCGATCCTCAGCCTTGAAGCTGATGGTCTTGCCATCGAGCTTCCCATTGTAGGCCAGCGCCGCCTTGATCGCGCCATGCGGCGTCGCCCACAATTGGCGCAAACGGTCGCCGACCGCGCCGGAATTGGCATTGGCCTGCGTACCGTTTTCCGTCCAGGCATATTTGCCGCTGACTGCCACCACCGTGCGCTGATCGCCGGCAACCGGCTGGGCTGCGCCGCCATGCGGGGGATGCAGCGCCTGCGCGCGCGTGGAATCCAGACGCATGGCTGGGATCTGATAATTGATCGAGGCACGATAGGCTCGCTGCGTGAACCGCGGCCAGGGTTCGCCCGGCAGATAGGCTTGCCCGAAGCCGAACAGAGAACCGCTGCCCGAATATTCGATGCTGTTGAGATTGTTCGCGCCCATCGCATCGGCGACCGCTGCGAGTCCCGTCGATTGCGGCGGGGAACAGCCCGCGGCTGTTATCACCACTCCAACGATGACGGCCCAAAGCATCCGCATATTCTGCCCCTCCCCTTTTCGAAAAACCCGATGTCGCTACGCGCTTTTCTTTTTCACCGGCACAGGCAGGCCCGCAATTTTGAGCGTGACCATGTTCAGCGATGAGCGCGTGGTGAAATAGAGCGTCTTCCAATCATCGCCGCCGAACGCCATGTTGGTGGTGGCCGGCTGGCCATGCACGATGCGGCCGAGCTTCTTTCCGGTCTTGTCCATGATGTGGAGACCGCCCGGTCCACCCGTGTACACATTGCCGGCACTGTCTACTTTCATGCCGTCCGGCACACCGGATTCGGGGCCGTTCAAATCCACGAACACGCGGTCGGTCTGCAACGCGAGTGTGCCGTTCGGCTGCATCGCGAAGCTGCGCACATGACGCCGGCGCGAATCATTGATGTAGAGGACGCTTTCGTCCGGCGAGAAGGCAATGCCGTTGGGCGTCAGGAAATCATCGGCGAGCAGCGTCATGGACCCCAAATCGGCGCTGACACGATAGACGCCGGCCTTGGTCACGTCCCATTGCTCGGGCGCGGCAGGTCCGCCCGGATCGGTGAAATAGATCGAGCCGTCCGATTTCACCACCACGTCATTGGGACGCAACAGCCGCTTGCCCTGGAAATTGTTGGCAATGACGGTGATGCTGCCGTCGAGCTCGGTGCGGGTGACGCGCCGCGTCAGATGCTCGGCGGAAATCAGCCGCCCCTGCAAATCGCGCGTCAGACCGTTGGCTTCGTTCGTCTTCTCCTTCGCGACGGTGACGCCCTGCCCCGGCGTATATTTCATCCGCCGTGCGGTTTGGATGTCATCGAAGAGCAGATATTTGCCTTCCGCCCACCAGACCGGTCCTTCGCAGGGGCCGACATCGCCGCCGAAGCCTGTGGCAAGCTCCCGAATCTGCTGATTGGTGTCGATGATGTTGGCGAGTTCCGGCGCCATCTGTTCGATGCGCTTGGCACCCTGTGCGGCGCCAGGACCCGCGGCAGCAAAGGCGATTGTACCGGCAGCTCCGGCCAGCATCTCACGGCGTGTGATCCGGTTGCGCATGGCGTCCATCCCCTGAGCTGGCGCGAGGTCGTTTCCGATAGGCCGAACGTGCGTTCTTAGTGCCTCCCTTATTTGTCCGGCAGCGCGAACACGTAGAGCGCATTGCCGTTTTGCGGATGCTTCACGTCCGGCTCGATGGTGCGCGGCACCTGACGCGGGGACCCGCCGCCGAGACCGACGGGCACGGCGATATATTGTTTGCCGCCGACCGCGAACGCGATCGGAAAGCCCTGAACGGATGTGCCCAGACGCGACTTCCACAACTCCTTGCCGGTTGCCGTATCGAAGGCATGGAAGGTGCGATCGAGATCACCGACGAACGTGACGCCGCCATCGGTCGTCAGCACACCGGTCAGCCATTCGGGCCGCTGATCGAAATTCCATTTCTGCTGCATGGTGCGCACGTCGAAGGCGGCGAGGTGGCCGACATTGCCGTTGCTGCCCGGCATTTCGAAGAAGCGCCGGTCGGCTTCCGTGCCGCCGCCGCCATCGCCTTTATTGACGACACGGCCGTTCATTTCCATGCAGGCCTGCGTGAGCGGAATGACCAGCGTCTGCGTCTGCGGGTCATAGCTCATCGCCTGCCAGTCCTTGCCACCGGCGGTGCCGGGACAGGCAGGGACCCAATAACCGGTCTTCTGTTCCAGAATGTCGGGCCGATAGGCGATCTGGCCTTTGCTCTTGTCCTTCCAGACGAAGACGTTCTGGTAGACCGTCTCCTTGGCGTCGATGAACTGCCCGGTCTGGCGGTCGAGCTTCCACAGAATGCCAGGCTTGCCGATATTGAAGGACAGTTTGCGGCCATCGACATCGACGAGCACGCGCTCATAGACCTCGTCGAGGTCCAGCGATTCGCCGGGAATGAACTGGTGGTACCAAGCGAGTTGCCCACTATCGGGCCGAAGCGCCAGCGTGGATGTGGTGTAGAGCGCCGCATCGCCACCACTCGTACCGCGGCTCGCTTGCATCCAGGGCTTTGCGTTCGCGACACCCCAATAGGTCAGATTGAGATCGGGATCATAGGTGCCGGTGATCCAGGTGTCGCCGCCGGCGCGCAGCATGTTCGGCAGCTTGCCCCAGGTGTCACCGCCCTCGGCTCCTTCGCGCGCGGTGGTGTTGAACCGCCACAGGATCTTGCCGCTCTGCGCATCCAGACCGGTGATGTAGCAGCCCTGGTCCTCGTCGGCGGCCTTGTAGCGTTCGCAGCCGCCCAAGCCCTGAATCAGTTTGCCGTTGACGACGAGCGGTCCGCTGGAATTGCCAAAGCCCTTGGCATTGTTCGCAAGCGTGGTGTCCCAGACATTGCGCCCCGTCTTGGCGTCGAGGGCCATCATATGGGCATCGGTGGTCGCGACGTAGATCTTGTCCTGATAGATCGCGATATTGCGCATCGCGCCGGTGCCGCCGGCCCTTGCTCCCGATGGGCGGACGCGGTTTTCCCACAGCAGCTCGCCGGTTTTGGCATCCAATGCCTGAACGATATTGTCGACATTGACGAGATACATGATCCCGTTATGCACCAGCGGCGTCGGTTCATTGGCGCCGACCATATCGGTCATCGCCCATACCCAGGCGAGCTGCAGCTGGCCGACATTCTGCTTGTTGATCTGATTGAGCTGGCTGTGGCTCCAGCCTTTGTAATTGCCGCGCACCATCAGCCAATCGTTCGGGCTGGGATTGGCCAGCATCTGATCGGTGACCGGCACATAATTCGGAATATTGCCTTCCAAGGTCAAGCGCGCGGCAATGCGCGGCGGACCTGCCGGCGCCGCAGCAGCCACCTGCGTTGCAGGAGCCGCCGGCGCAACACCGGTCGCCACCTGACCGATGGGAACCGATGTCGCGACACTGAAGGGCGCGGGCCCAGCGGCGGCGCCGTTTTGGCGGAGGATGAAGGCAACCAGCGATTCCACCGCCTGTTCGGACAAGGAATGCGGATTGTCCGCCGGCATGGAGGTGAAGATCTTGGTGTACAGTTCCGCGGTGCTGCGGCCGCG
>DATARE010000143.1:0-10142 GCA_036264295.1 Micropepsaceae bacterium
ATAAGCGCCATCCCAATGTCAACGCCAACGGGCTGATCTATGGCTCGACGGAACAGAGCACGGAGCTGCTGCCTTGGGTCGATCCGGTGCACAACACTTCGGGCGTGCTGAAGACCGAATATCGCGATCCCAAGACGCCGACCACGAAGTCCACACCGAACCTGATGGCTTCGCCCTATTGGGGTGACGAGCCGATTTGGGACACGCACACCAATGTCCACAATCCGATGTTCGACGAGAAGGGGCGGCTGTGGCTGACGGCGCGTATTCGCCCCAATGCCAATCCCGCCTATTGCAAGGCCGGTTCGGACAATCCCTACGCCAAGGTCTATCCGAAGGACACGTCCAACCGTCAGGCGGAGGTCTACGATCCGAAGACCAAAAAGATCACCATGATCGATTTGTGCTTCAACACGCACCATCTGAATTTCGACGACAATGGCACGCTGTGGTTTTCCGCCGGCGGACCTTATGACGTGATCGGCTGGCTCGACGTGAAGAAATGGGACGCCACCCATGACGATGCGGCGAGCCAGGGCTGGTCGCCCTTCGTCATCGACACCAATGGCAACGGCAAGCGCGACATCGGCTGGGTGCCGATCAACGGCAAAGTCGATCCCACCAAGGACAAACAGATCCTGGGTGCGCCTTACGGCATCAACACCGCACCCGACGGCAGCGTCTATGGTTCGATCCTGGGCTTCCCCGGTGGCGTCATCCGCTTCGACCCCAAGACACAGCTCAGCGAATATTACGAAGTGCCGTACAAGAACGCGAAGACGCCGATGTCTGGGTTCAGCCCGCGCGGCATGGGCATCAGCAGCGAAGGTGTCGTGTGGCTGGCGCTGGCGAGCGGTCAGGCGGCAAGCTTCGACCGCAAGCTGTGCAAAGGACCGCTCAACGGTCCGGCGGCGGCGGATGCGCAGAATGTGTGTCCGGAAGGGTGGAAGCTTTACGACCTGCCCGGGCCTGCATTCGAGAACCTGCCCAAGGGCACGGTTGGCGCCACCGCCGAAGCGCCCTATGCCATGTGGGTCGATCAGGACGATACGCTCGGTTTCGGCAAGAACACGCCCATCGCCACCGCCAGTCAGTCCGACGCGCTGGAGGCCTTGGTGGATGGGAAATGGATTGTCATGCGCATTCCCTATCCGATGAGCTATTACGCCAAAGGCATGGACGGGCGCATCGACGATGCGGCCGCGGGATGGAAAGGCAAGGGCCTGTTCTCGACCTATTCCGAACGCGCGCCGACCCATATCGAAGGGGGCAAGGGCCAGACCAGCAAGGTGGTGCATTTCCAGCTGCGCCCCGACCCCTTGGCCCATTGAACATCCCGCTTCACCCTCCCCTTGAGGGAGGGTCGAAGGCGGTGCAAACCGGCTTCGGGGAGGGGATGTTTTCCTCAGTACAAGGAGAATGCAATGAGTGAAGACAGAAAGATGGATGAGAAAAAAGCCAACGTCTCGCGCCGTGAATTTGGCGCGTTGTCCTTGGGCGCGGGCCTGGCTGCGGTCGCGACGCCAGCCTTTGCGGCGGCGGCGATGCCGCTGACCGAAACCGACGTCACCATCAAAACGCCCGACGGCATGTGCGACGCAGCCTTCATTCGCCCGACGGCGGGTGCCCATCCCGGCGTCATTATCTGGCCGGATGCGTTCGGTCTGCGTCCCTCCATGCGCGGCATGGCGCGGCGCATCGCGTCGGAAGGCTATTCGGTGCTGGTGCCCAATCCGTTCTATCGGGTGGCGAAAGCGCCGGTGTTTCCGGAGCCCGTGAAGTTCGACTTCACCAACCCGGCCGACATGGCAAAGCTGCCGCCCTTGACGGGGTCCATCGGTGCACCCGGCGCCGCCGAACGCGATGCGGTGGCGTTCGTCGCGTTCTTGGATTCGCAGAAGGAAGTCGACAAGGCCAAGAAGATCGGCACCCAGGGCTATTGCATGGGGGGCGCGCTGGTCGTGCGCACGGCCGCGGCCGTTCCCGACCGCATCGGCGCGGGCGGTTCGTTCCACGGCGGCAATCTCGTCAACGACACGCCGAACAGCCCGCATCTTTTGGCGCCGAAGATCAAGGCGCGGATGTATTTCGGGATTGCCGGGAATGACGATATGAAGCAGCCGGATCAGAAGACGAAGCTGAAAGAGGCTTTCGCGGCCGCGCATGTTCCCGCCGAAATCGAAGTCTATAAGAGCAGCCATGGTTGGTGCGTGCCCGACATGCCGGCGCCGCCGGATAAGCCGATCTACAATATGGCGGAAGCCGATCGCGCTTGGGGCAAGCTGGTCGCGCTCTACAAAGCGGGCCTCGCCTGACGCATTCGCTTAACGGATTGCATTAACCAAAAAAGGCGGCGGACACTCACAGGTGCCGCCGCCTTTTGTCATATTTTCGTTTCGAGACGACGGCATTGTTATGCATCTTTTGTCATACATTTGTGAAATATGACTGATACCAGTTGTGCTGTTTTGAGGGGGCTCAAATGCACTTACGTATGTTTGCGGTGATCGCGTGCGCGGTCGCCCTGTCTGGTTGTGCGACTGTTGAGGATGTTGTCCCGGTTGCTTACTCCGCCCAGGGGGGGATGCAGTCCGGTACGGGAATAAAGGTCGTTACCACAGTTGTTGACGAACGCACCACGGATCGAGCGCGTATTTCGACCAAGATCAACGGCTTCGGTCAGGAATTGGCCGCTATTCGCGCCAATCGTGACGTTGCGTTAATCGTCAAAGATGCGTTCGACGCCGAGTTGCGCAGCCGCGGCTATGCCTTGGAGCCGGGTGGACCCAAGGCGACGATTTCCGTGAAGCGCTTTTACAGCAGCTTCAAACAGGGGGTTTTCTCGGGTGAGGCGGACGCCGATGTGCAACTGAGCACCACGGTTGCAGCCGCCGACGGAACGGTGCGTTACCAGCGCGATATCGCGGTGACGGGTGTGGAGTCGGGTATCCAGCTCGCAAGCGGCACCAACGCGGCCGCTTCGCTTACCGACGGTCTGAAGAAAGCGTTTGCAGCAATATTCTCCGACGAAATGTTCCTTGCGGCTCTCAAAAACCAGGGTGTGCCGGTCGCGGGAAATGCAGCCGCAGCCGCTGTTAAATCTTAATTCTTGCAGGGAATACAAGAAATGTTCGCGAAAGCGCTCGTTGTCCTCGTGCCGATATCGGCTGTCTTATCAGGATGCATCAGCTATGGCGGCAGTGATCAGATTAAACAACTGCCAACGGACGTTGCCGCATCGGCCCGCGTAGGCTCCATTGTTGTACGCAGTGTTCCTGCAGATGTGTCGCCGGAGTTCAAGCCGGCGCTTGAATCGGAATTACGCAGCAAAACGGCGGCCTGCGCAAAAGGGAAGACGGAACTATCTCTGGAAGTGAGCATAGTCCAGGTGAAGACTCAAAATCCCGCTTTGACCGTTCTTGTTGGAAGCTCGAATTCCATTAAGGGACAGGCGCGATTTGCGCGCGCCGAAACCGGAGAAGTGGTGGGCGATTACGATATTTCCCATTCGGTCGGCGGCGGAGGCGTCCTGGCTGCGGTCGGATTGAGCGGTGCAGAAAAACAGATGGCGGTTGATTTTGCTGACGAAATTTGCAGTCGCTTTGCTCGAGCCAAGTGATAAGGATTGCTGAGCGGAGTTTATCCTAAACACGGATTATTTCTGGCAGGACGGGCAATAGAACGTCGAGCGCCCCGCCTGCACGATGCGTTTGATCGTGCCTTTGCAGTCCGCGCCCGGACAGGGCTTTTCTTCCCGGTCATAGACGGCGAAATGATGCTGGAAATAGCCGAGTTCGCCATCGGCCTTGGCGTAATCGCGCAACGACGAACCGCCGGCTTTGATAGCGTCGCGCAGCACCGCCTTGATCGCTGGCACCAGCGTCTCGCTGCGCGCGCCTGCCACGGTCTTCGCCAGCCGTTTGGGCGAGATGCGCGCCCGGAACAGCGCCTCGCAGACATAGATGTTGCCGAGCCCGGCCACCACGCGCTGGTCGAGCAGCGCGGATTTGATCGGCGTCTTTTTGCCCTTGAGTGCCGCGCTCAAAATCGCCGGCGTGAACGCCTCATCGAGCGGTTCCGGACCGAGCTCCGCGAACAGCGGATGCGAATCCAGCGCCGCGGTCTTGGCAAGGTCCATCAACCCAAACCGCCGATGGTCGGTGAAGACAATGCGGGTGTGCTCGTCGGTCTCGAACACGACATGATCGTGCTTGCCCCGGCCGCTGCCGTCGGCCGGCGCACTGTTGTGGAAGCGTCCCGGCGTGACGGGCGCCTTCGCGCCATGAACGGTCATTCGCCCCGACATGCCCAAATGAATGACCAGCGTTTCGCCGCCATCCAGATCGATCAGCAGATATTTCGCCCGGCGGCGCATTGCCGCCACGCGCCGGCCAGTCAGCCGGGCCGCGAACCGGTCCGGAAAGGGCGTGCGCAGATCGGCCCGGTTCACCGCCACACGCGCGAGCGTGTGACCCTGCAGCGCGGCGGCAAGGCCCAGGCGCACGGTTTCGACCTCGGGCAATTCTGGCATAGCGGACCGTCATGCTTCGACACGCTCAGCATGAGGAGGAATAATATGCCTCACCCCGAGCCCGTCAAAGGGAAGGCGGCGATGTAGCCGGTTTTCCGGCATAAGGCTATTGTCCCGCCCATGAACGACCCAAAACACGACAGCGTCTCTTTCGGCTTTCGCGAGGTGGCGGCGGAGGAAAAGCCGGCGCTGGTGCGCGAGGTCTTTTCGTCTGTGGCGAGCCGCTACGATCTGATGAACGATCTAATGTCCGCCGGCGTCCATCGCCTGTGGAAGGACGCATTCGTCGACTGGCTGAATCCGCAAGCCGGGATGGCGGTGCTGGATGTGGCGGGGGGCACTGGCGACATTGCGTTCCGTATCGCCGAGCGTATGCGCAGCAAAGGTGAGCCTGGTCCGGTGACCGTCTGTGATATCAATTTCGCGATGCTGGAACAGGGTATGCGCCGCCCGCAAGCGCAAGGCCAGGATATTGCCTGGGTTTGCGGCGACGCCGAAAATCTCCCCATCGAGAACGCGAGCCAGGACGCCTATACGATCGCCTTCGGCATCCGCAACACCACGCATCTGGATCGCGTTCTGGCCGAAGCCCATCGCGTGCTGAAGCCGGGGGGCCGCTTTCTCTGTCTCGAATTTTCCCGCGTTGCCGCCCCGGGCCTGGATGCGCTGTATGATCTCTACTCGTTTGCCGTGCTGCCGCGGCTTGGTGAAATCGTGGCGGGCGATGGTGCCGCCTATCGCTATCTCGCCGAGAGCATCCGGCAATTTCCCGCGCAGGCGCCGTTTGCGAAACTGATCGCGGCGGCAGGATTCGCTCAGGTGAAATTCCGCAACCTTTCGGGTGGCATCGCGGCCATGCATTCCGGCTGGAAGATTTGATCATGTTCCGTCCACTGAGCAAAATCGGCCGGCTGCTGCGGATGGCGCGGATTCTCGCCCGTCACGATGCCCTCGTGCCGCATGAATATCGCGATCGCGCACCGAGGTCATTGCGAGTTCTGGCGCGTCTGCTCGGCGGATCAAAGGCGGCCCAAAAGGATTTACCGGCAGGGCAGCGGTTGGCGCGTGCGCTCGAACAAATGGGGCCTTCGGCAATCAAGCTCGGCCAATTGCTTGCCACGCGGCCCGACCTTATGGGCCCCGAAATCGCCCGTGGGCTGGAGGCGTTGCAAGACAGGCTGCCGCCGTTTGCGGATGCGCAAGCGCGCGCCATTGTCGAATCCGAACTCTTGCGTCCCTTGGATACGATCTTCACCAATTTCGGACCGCCGGTTGCCGCGGCTTCCATTGCGCAAGTGCATGAAGCAACCACGGCGGACGATCCGCCGCGCCGCGTGGCCGTGAAGATCTTGCGCCCGGGAATCACAGCGGAATTTGCCCGCGATTTCGACGCGTTCCGCTTCGCGGCCGATATGGGCGAGCATTTCTCTGCCGAGGCGCGGCGCCTGCGTTTGCGGGCTCTGGTCGAGACGCTGGCAAGTTCCGTTGCGCTTGAACTGGATTTGCGCATGGAAGCGGCGGCGGCGTCCGAACTCGCGCAGAACACACGCGACGACGATCAGTTTCGCGTGCCGCTGATCGATTGGTCGCGCACCGGCATGCGCGTACTCACATCGGAATGGGTGGATGGCGTGGTGTTGCGCGATCCCGAAACGCTGGCCGCAGCCGGTCACGATCCGGCGCGCATCGCGGTCAGCATGCTGCGCTCGTTTCTTACCCAGGCGCTGCGCGACGGATTTTTTCATGCCGACATGCATCCCGGAAATCTCTTCATCGATGGGGCAGGACGCATTTGCGCGGTCGATTTCGGCATTATGGGCCGGCTGGAACCCGCGATGCGCCGCTTCATGGCGGAAACTCTGGCGGGCTTTCTAGCGCGCGACTATTTGCGTGTGGCGCAGGTGCATTTCGAATATGGCTTTGTGCCGAAAACCCACAATGTCGAAACCTTCGCGCAAGCCCTGCGCGCGGTGGGCGAACCGATCTTCGGATTAACAGCGCGCGACGTCTCCATGGCGCGGCTGCTGGAGCAATTGTTCGAGACCACGCGCCGTTTCGACATGCAGCTTCAGCCGCAGCTCGTGATGCTGCAAAAGACCATGGTGGTGGTGGAAGGTGTCGCCCGCAGCCTCGATCCGGCCTTCGATATTTGGGAGGCTTCTCGTCCCGTCATCGAGGCCTGGATGATCGAAAGCATCGGCCCGGAAGCGCGGCTGCGCGATGCCGCCGATGGCCTGACCAGCCTCGGGAGGCTGGCGCAGAACATTCCGCAATTGCTGCGCGACACCGAAACGATCGCCGGTCAGCTTGCCGAAGGCGGTTTGCGGCTGCATCCCGAATCGGTGCGAGCCATCGCGACCAGCCAGCTCCGGCGGACGCGTCATGTCCGCGTGGCGCTGTGGATCGCCGCCGGTGCGCTGGGAATTATCGCGATTGGGCTGCTTTAGCCGAGCTTGCCGCTCGGCGCGCTGCCGATGTGGATATTGCCGGCATTGCAAACCTGCGGCATCTCCTCACCCAGGCGGAAAACCTTGACTGAGAAAATCCGGTTCGCGGCTTCGGGAAGGTCCGGCACGCGCACGGAAAGTCCCCCGGTACCGATTTCCTGTTCGGTCGCGACAAGCGCATGGTAACCGGGTGTGGCTGCTGCCGTATCGGCAAAGGTGAGCACGACGCGCAGATTGTCCGCGGAATTCACGCGCGCCACACATTCGCCGGTGATGACGAAAGTTTCGCCGGGTTTCACTTCGCCGGCGGGCATCGCGATTCCGGAATTCTCGCCGGTGACGGACGAAAGCGTGCTGTGCAGCACGATCCCGCTTGCGTTCTCCGCCGCCGGGTTGATGGCATAGGCGCTGCCGCAGCCCACGGCAAAAACGGCGCTCATGGCGATTTTCAGCAGACGCATCTTGGTTCGGCCCTCGCCCGTAACAAGCGCAAGTTTATCTAATGACCAAGCCATGCGGATAGTGTCTTTTGTTTAACGCGTTAACACGTCGCAAGGGGGCGGCGCGCTGCAATGCAGAAACCGCTCAATATCGCCCATCGCGGGGGGGCCGGGCTTTGGCCGGAAAACACGCGCTTTGCATTTGTTTCTGCGGCAAAATCCGGCTTCGACGGTGCCGAACTCGACGTACAATTGACGCGCGACGGCAAGCTCGTGGTGTTCCACGATTTTCGGCTGAAGCCGGCGCTATGTCGTGACATCGGCGGCCGCTGGCTTGCGGGTAAAGCGTTGCCGCTTGTTCGCGAGCTCACGCTTGGCGAATTGCAAAGCTACGATGTCGGCCGGCCCAAACCGGGCACGCTCTACGCACGCATGCATACGAACATGGCGCCGCGCGATGGCGAGTCAATGCCCACACTTTCGGACGTGATCGAGGCGGTGCGTGAGGCCAAAAAAGATTTCCGCCTCTTCATCGAGATCAAAACGAGCATTGACGATCCTGCGCTCTCCGCGCCTGCCGAAGCCGTGGCCGAGGCTGTGGTTGCGGAGCTGCACCGGCTGTCGTTTCGCGAATCGGTGGTGCTGGTCGGCTTCGACTGGAAGGGGCTGGTGCATGCCAAACGGCTGGACCCGGCTTTGCCATGCTGGTTCAGCACCGGCCGAAATTCGCGATTGGGCGCAAGCGATATCAAAGTGCTCGGCGGCGATGGCTGGTTCTGTTCTTCCAACCGCGCCAATGCTGATGCAGTGAAATCTGCGCGGGCACACGGCCTGGCCTTCGGCGCGTGGACGGTGAACGCGCCCCGCGCCATGCGCAGAGTAATCGTGCTCGGTGTGGATGCGATCTGCACCGACCGCCCGGACCGGCTACGGACATTGCTCGGCGGCTCAGCGCCTGTCGCTTAAAGCCCCTCGAACAAAGCCGTCGATAGATAGCGCTCCGCAAATGACGGGATGATCGTCACGATCTGCTTCCCCACCATGTCGGGGCGGGCGCCCACTTCGAGTGCGGCGGCAATCGCTGCGCCCGATGAAATCCCGCCGGAAATGCCCTCCAGCCGTGCGGCAGCGCGCGCGGTCTCGAAGGCGGTTTCATTCGAGATGGTGACGACCTCATCGATGATCGAACGGTCGAGAATCCCCGGAATGAATCCGGCGCCGATTCCCTGAATCTTGTGCGGGCCCGGCTGCCCGCCGGACAGCACCGGGCTGTCTTCCGGCTCGATTGCGATCATCTTCACGGACGGTTTGCGCGCTTTCAGCACCTGGCCGACGCCGGTGATGGTGCCTCCGGTGCCAACCCCGGATATGACCGCATCAACGCCGCCTTGCGTGTCGTTCCATATCTCTTCCGCCGTGGTGCGGCGATGAACCTCCGGGTTCGCCGGATTTTCGAATTGCTGTGGCATGATGGAGTTGGGCGTGGTCTTCAGGATTTGATCCGCGCGGGCAAGGGCCCCTTTCATGCCCTTGGATGCTTCGGTCAATTCGATTTGGGCGCCGAGCAAGGTCAGCATCTTGCGCCGCTCCAGCGACATGGATTCGGGCATCACCAGGATCAGATGATACCCGCGTGCCGCCGCCACGAAGGCAAGGGCAATTCCCGTATTGCCACTTGTCGGTTCCACCAGCACCGATTTTCCTGGCGCGATCTTGCCGGCACGTTCCAGCGCATCGATCATCGAAACGCCGATGCGATCCTTCACGCTCGAAAGCGGATTGAAATATTCGAGCTTGAACAGCAGGTCCGCCTTGACGCCGGCAGCCTGGGGCATGCGCGCCATGCGCACCAGAGGCGTATCGCCGATCGTCTCCGTGATCGAATTGAAGATGCGCCCGCGTCCGGGCGGCCGCCCTCCGGCCTGCCGGTCTTTCGGATGCGCTTCGGCCATGAACTTAACCTCCCGCCGGGCCGCCGATGATTTCAATGCGGGCGGCTGTCCATTGCGATGCTAACAGCAATGGACAGGGTGTCCATATGGATAGCGGAGAACCACCGGATCAGATCGCGAAATCGCCGCCGTTCTTGTCGTCCTCAAGGATGCGCGCGGCGATCGATTCGGCGCAGAGATCCTCGACGGTGATCGCGTCGAGATTGGCGAGGAAGCTGTCGCCGGCCTTGCGTACGCTGGGCTCGATCACCCTCTTGACCAGCTTCGAATTGCCGCCGATCTCGCTGGGCTCGGCCGCGCTGAGCGCGAGCGCGGTGCGCACGACCTCGCCGGCGGTGATCTTGCGCCTCTCGCGCGCGAGCTCATAGCCGCCGCGAGGTCCGCGCACGCCCTTGAGGATATTGGCCTGGACGAGGCCCTGCAGCAGCGTCTCCAGATGGCGCGGCGGCAAATGGTGACGAGCGGCGAGCGATTTGGCCGCGACGGGCATCGGCCTGGCGTAGAGCGCGACGTCGACAACCGCCGCGATCGCCAACATGCTTCGCCTGGGTAACAGATTCATTCCACCTTCTCCTTACCGTCGCGTCCAGTCGATCCAAACCCGCCTGTGCTCCGCGCGCTCGCCGACAATTCCACACCCTCGTCCCACCCGACCCGCCCGACGGGGGAGACGACAAGTTGCGCGATGCGCGCGCCGCGCTTGACCTCGAATGGCTCAGCGCCATGGTTTATCAATATGACGCCGATTTCCCCCCGATAGTCAGCGTCGATG
>DATARE010000240.1:0-2381 GCA_036264295.1 Micropepsaceae bacterium
GAGACGCCGGGCAGCCGTTCGATGCGCAGATCGCGGACATAGCGATCGGTGCCGTCAAGGCAAGGAAGACCCAGCGCTACGTCCTGTTCGCCCCAAATGACTAGCGTTGGCGTTTCGATCGGCGCGTCCAAATCGCGGGCGGCCAAGACATCCCGCCCGGCCGCGCGATACCAATTCAGCATCGCGGTCGCGGCGCCCGGCGCGCTCACATTGGCGCGATAGATGTCGAGCACTTCGTCCGGAAACGCGTCCCGGTTGCGCGCTCCATCGCGCAGCATTTTGACAAGCAGGCGGCCGCTGCCCGCCGATAGCAACAGCTCGGGCAGCAACGGCATTTGAAAAAAACCAACATACCAGGATTTACGGCGTTGGCCCCATGTCTTTAGTTCGCGGCGAAAGCATAAAGGATGCGGCACATTGATGATGACGAGCCGCGCCAGCGGCCTGATGCGGCGAGTGGCGAACGTCCAAGCGACTAACGCCCCCCAATCATGGCCGATCAGCGTCACTGAGGCCGCCCCCGATGCGTCGATCAGCCCAGCGATATCTCCGGTCAGCTGGTCCAACGCATAATCCTCGCGCCTTTGTGGACGGCTCGTTTCGCCATAGCCGCGTTGATTGACGGCCCACACGCGGTAGCCGAGACCGGCAAGAAACGGCACCTGATGGTGCCAGCTCACCGCGTGCTGAGGAAAGCCATGCAGCAGCAGCGCCAGCCGGCCGCCTTCGCCGGCCTCGAAAACCTCGAACTGAAGCCCATTGGCCGCAACCACGAGGCGGCGCGCTCCCAACAATCGTTCCGGGGACGCACTCACGCTCAATCTCCCTGCACCAGGCGATGGCCCTACCGCCTGTGTGTCTCCAATGGCGAGAAGTTTGTATGCCGAGAACAAAAGGGTGTCGAACCGCAAGCTGAAAGACGAGCTCGGCGTAAAGCTCGCCTTTCCGACCTATCGCGTGGGCCTCGAAGCGCTTTGGGAAGCGGGAAGGGCGGTAGCGCGGGGTTCATATGTACGCCGAGGCATCCGGTCCAACCAACTGCCGTCTCCCGTGTGAGTTTTTTGCGCAGTTGCAAGCGAAGCGGTTAACGCTTGGCGATCGCGCCAGGTGGCGGCTGACCCAGTCAACAACGTAAAAATCGCACATTCCGGAACAGCAAAACGTAACGGCCTTCCAGCATAGTCTCTTGAAACGAGGAAAAGAAACCGCAGTGTCAGCGCCGGAAAATCGAACGATGGATACCCCGAAGCAAGAGCGCCAAAACGTAGTGCGCCTGCGCCACCGCGTTCTCAAGAAAGCGCAGATCGTCTTCAAAGATCGCGGGGCGGTGATCGATTGTACGGTCCTCGACCTGGCGGACGGGGGCGCCTGCCTCAAAGTGGAAAGTCCCATCGGAATTCCGAACTCATTTGATCTTGTGCTTGACCACGCAACCGTCGGCAATTGCCGCGTGACTTGGCGGACAGCTACGCAAATCGGCGTTGAGTTCGTACTGTCCACGACCGAGGATAACCATTCGGCGGCGAGGGCCGCGTGCGAGGCGGAGCAGCTCCGGCGCAGCGCGGACCATTTGGCGCGCGCGCAGCGGATCGCCCATACCGGCAGCTTCGAACAGGATTTGCGGACCGGCGTTATCGAATGGTCTGGCGAAACCTACCGGGTCTTCGGTCTCGATCCGAATCTGCCCGCGCCCGCCGGAAAAGCCTTCCTCGCTCTCGTTCATCCCGACGATCGCGCCGCGTGTGAAACGCAGGGGCTCGCGCACCAAGCCGCGTCCGCGGACCGGCTTTCTGACATGCCGCGCGTTTCCCTCCGGTTTCGCATCGTCCAGCCTGGGGGCGCGGTGAGATGGATTCACAGGGAATCTGAATTGGTTTTGGATCAACATGGTGTAGCGGTCCGCTGGATCGGGACATACAGGGACGTGACCGAGGCTTATGAGGCGGAAGCGCGCAACGCCCATATGGCGCACCATGACGCGCTGACCGATTTGCCAAACCGGGTGTTGTTTCACGAGCGCCTGGACGAAGCCCTGCTGCACGTGCGCCGGGATCGGGACAAGCTCGCCGTTCTTTATCTTGATCTCGATAAGTTCAAGAACGTCAACGACACCTTGGGCCACGCCGCCGGCGACAAGCTTTTAGTGGCGGTGGCGGGGCGTCTGGGCACGTGCGTGCGCGGCTCCGACATGGTCGCCCGCTTTGGCGGCGACGAATTCGCGGTCCTGCAATTGGGGCTCACCGGTCCGAATGAGGCGGGCATCTTGGCCGAGCGCATCGTGACGCACTTGAGCGAGCCTTACGATATCGACGGTCAACGGGCCGCGATCGGAGCCAGCGCCGGCATCGCGCTTGCGCCAGCCGATGGCGAGACCTCCGAGC
>DATARE010000255.1:0-5103 GCA_036264295.1 Micropepsaceae bacterium
CGAGCATTTCCTGCAGAGAGGCGTTCTGGCCGCCCAATATATAGCTCTCGCCCGTTTGGCCGCGTTCCAGCGCAAGCATATGGCCTTCGGCCACATCATCCACATGCACGAGATTGAGCCCGGTTGCCACGAAAGCCGGCATGCGGCCGGCCGCGGCTTCGATGATGATGCGCCCCGTCGGCGTGGGACGGATGTCGCGTGCACCGATGGGCGTGGACGGATTGACGATCACCACCGGCAGCCCATCGCGCATCGCCATGGTTTCGACCAGCCGCTCGGCCGCCGTCTTGCCGCGCTTGTAGGGGCCGATGGCCGCGTTTTCGTCGCTGCGCGCGGATTCATCCGCCACGCCGCCAGCAATCGGTTTCAAGGTGGCCACGCTGCTGGTGTAGACAATGCGTTCGACGCCGCTCGCACGGGCCGCCTCCATGGTGATGCGCGTGCCTTCGAGGTTGTTGCGATAGACCTCCATCGAATCACGCGCCCACAGCCGGTAATCGGCGGCGACGTGGAAGAGATAGCGCACATCCTTCAGCGCACGCGCCATGGACGCGGCATCCTTCATATCCCCTTCGACGATGTCACAATCGAACGCGGCGAGATTGCCCCGGGGGCTCGAGGATCGCACCAGCGCGCGAACGGCAAAGCCGCGCGCCGCCGCCGCCCGGGCGACAGCCGAGCCGACAAAGCCGGAGGCACCAGTTACGAGGACGCGGTCCGCGTTGGTCATCCCCACCTCTTCCCATCATCGCGGAACCCAAGTCAATTTAAGGCGCGCGAGACCCATAGATCATGGGATGGGAAAAATAGGGCCTGGGCGGGACAGTTCAAATGGTGGGTCAAAATGTGACGTTACGTCCGGTCAGCGCTTCAGGCTGCCATTGCTCCACTCGCCCTCGGTGATCGCATCTTCGGTTGTTTCGACGCCCAACCCGTCGCGGGCGCCGGACTTCCATTGGCCTTCATAGCGGCCGGAAGCTCCTATCCCCACGCCGTAACCGGTCGCTTTTCCGCCCAGCATCTCCCCTTGCGTGACATAACCGTTCTGCGAAATCGTCACGCCGAGACCGTGCTGCTCGCCCTGCCGCCATTCGCCCTTGATCATATAACCATCCGCGGCGACATAGACGCCGAGGCCATCGAACCGGCCGTCCTTCATCTCGCCGTAATAGCGCGCACCGTTGGTGAAGCAGACGGAGACGAGACCTGTTTGACTCGAGACAGGCGCACAGGAACCGGCTTTGCGCACGGACGCGGCCAATTCGTCGGCTCTCTTCGCGATATCCCGGGCCTCTGCCGCCGTCTGTCGAGCCATGGCTTGCGCATCGCGGGCGCCTTGCACGCTGCGTTCTGCCTGTCTCACAGCAGGTTGGGTGGCATCCGGTGGCGATTCCGCTGCAAGCAAGCTGCCGGACCCAATGCAACAGAGCAAAACAGACAGAGTGTTGAGGCTTGCCCATCGGCTCATGGCGGCGCTCCCGGCGAAGCGCTCACTATATCCGTACAATAAGATTGGCGATGGAATAAAAAAAGGCGCCGCGCCGGTGCAGGACCGGGCGCATCGCACGCGTCCGGGTCCCTGCCCCCTCGGCTCGGTTCTATCTCGAAATCAGGCCCAATCGATATGCCACGCCGGACCGGCACTCTCGGAGACAATGTCATGGGCGAGGACCGACGTTCCATTCATCGACAAGACCGCCGCCTGACCGCTGTCGTTTTGCATTAGGATATCGGCCTTGCCGTCGCCATTGAAATCCCCAATTCCTTCCGCGTGCCAAAGCGGATCAGCCGATCCAACAGAGCCGGTGCCGAGAACGGACTTCCCGTTCATCAGCCAGATTTGCATCTGACCGTGGTCGTCCTGCCATAAAATATCGGATTTGCCGTCACCGTTGAAATCACCCGCACCCTTGACGTGCCAAGACGTTCCCGGATTGGCACCGACCAGGAAATGGCTGGTTTCCGTCGACCCGTTCATGAGCCAAACCGCCGCCTGGCCGCTGTCGTTCTGCCACAGGATGTCGGACTTGCCATCGCCGTTGAAATCGCCGGCGCCGATTGCATGCCAACTGGGGCCGGGGTTGTTGCCTGCCAATGATGTACCGGCTTTTTTGGCGGCTCCGTTCATCAGCCAAACCGCGGCCTGACCGCTGTCGTTCTGCCACAAAATATCCGACTTGCCGTCGCCGTCGAAATCGCCTGTGCTTATCGCGTGCCACGCACTTCCGGGATTGCTACCCGCTGCATGGCTGGTGATTGTGTCCGTTCCATTCATGAACGAAATCTCGGCCTGGCCGCTGGCATCCTGCCACAGGATATCCGCCTTGCCGTCGCCGTTGAAATCACCCGCTCCTATCGCTTTCCACGCGGGGTCAACCGAAACCGCACCATTCTTAATGACATCGGTCCCATTCATCAGCCAAACCGCGGCTTGACCAGAATCCTGTTTCAGCAGGATGTCCGAGTTGCCATTCCCATCGAAATCGTAAGTGGCCTTGGTGTTGACGGCCGATGCGGCCGTGAAATCGATTGCTGCGCTCGATGAAACACCGGCAAATCCGTTGCCTGCGCTGTCTTGGACAGCACCGGCGTCGATGGTGACATAGTAATGCGATCCAGGAACGAGGCTCGCGGCGGAATGGAGCGTTGCCACATCTCCGGAAAAGTTCACCTGCGAGATGTCGGCTGCTGCAATGGAGGCGGCGATACTGCCGTCGAAGGCATTGTGGATTAGGATGTTACCTCGGCCCGCTGCCACCGCCTCATCGAAGCTAAACCCAATTGTAAAGGCATTCACGGAATGGGCCGCCGGGCTCGCGGAGAGCAGAACCGGCGCAACGGAATCCACCGGGATTGCGTGAGATGCGACAAACACCGCAGGACCGGTTTGGGTGTTCCACGTTCCCGTTAAGCTGTTGTCGTGAAAGGAGACGTTGCTGCTGTCCGTGGAAACGAACAGCCTCATCTTGTTCACGAAGATGTTGTCGTCGATTACGATGTTGCTGGAATGCGCAATGACTTTCGCCTGAGGATTTCCCTTATCGACATTGACGGCATAATAATATGCGGGGTTTGCTTCCAGGTAGTTGTGCGTGGCGGTTGCATCGACGGCACCCAGAAAATTCAGTGCGCGCTTCGCGACATTATGAACCTCGTTATCGATGACGGTGACGTTTTTGGATTCGTAGCCGGTAAATCCCGGAACGAAATATTGATCGCCCGTCCACCCCCCAACAAGAATGCCATCGGCGACAGGAATGTCGTGGACATCGTTGCCGGCAATCGTGACGTTGGTCGAACCGCCTTTCACCATGATGCCCGCCGAACCCGAGGCATCGGACACGTCGTTGTATTCGATCAATGAATTGTTGACCGCAACGAAATCGATGCCTTCCTGTCCGTTGTGATGCGTCGTGTTGCCGAGAATCTGAACGTTGTCGGCCTGGTCGATTTTTATGGCGTCTTCCGCGGCATTTTGGATCACATTGTTTTCGACCAGAATATTCTGGACCATGTTTGAGAAATTGCTGCCGCTTTGACTGAACTGAATTCCGTTCTTGCCACCCTCGATCGCAAATCCGTTCACGACATAATTGTCGGTTCCGTAGCCGTAGATAGCGCCGACGGTATTGGAGGGAGCGAGGATCTTTGCCGCTCCCGCCCCGTCTGCGGAAACAAGCCATGTCGGTGCGGTTGCGGTGCCCAGTGTATGTGTCGGCAGCTGAACGTTCTCGTGATACTCACCTGCCGTAACCATGACGGCAGTGCCGGCGCCGGCGAGATCGACCGCCTGCTGGATCGTATTGAACGGATGATCGTGCGAGCCGTCGCCACCGCTTGCAGCATTTGCGGACACCCACAAATAATTCGCGGGCTGAAGACCATCAAAAAGTTCAGTTGCCATCGTTACAAACTCTTCTTTGTCGGAACAGCCGATTCACACGTCACCGGTGGTCATGCTTTAGTCCGCAGCGGTTAACGCGTGCTAAACAATCGCGCCGCGAAAACAGCCGTGCTCGCCGGATGCGTCATCGCGTATTCAAAGAACCGCAGCGAGGCTTTGATATTTCTCAGCCACTTCGAGCGAATGGCATGACGAGGAATTTTTTTGCCCCAGATTTGCGCGTGCGACGCTCTTGCATGACGCAAGCTCTTATCGCGCAATCCTTGCGGCAACGCTCAAGGCATGAAGCTTAAACGTGGCGTTTGACAACACTCCCACGCGCGGGAGACCACGATTTTCGAATGCAATCCCGCAAAGAATTGTCCCGCTGAATGGGTATTGGAATTTCCCTTGGACGCGACACGCGCACCGGCCAGCCGCTCCGAACAAATGCAGCGATTGCGAAAGCAATTCCCCGCTTTGTGGCCGGTGCGCAAACCTACTGGGATCGAACCTCTGGGATCTGGCTGTCCATTGTGCGCTGCAACAATTTCGCGGTTGGAATCCGGCCAAATGCAAACAAATTATAGAATTATCACAGGTAATTGGCCAAATCTCCACCATTCAATGCAATCATTGCAGCGCAGTATATTGTGGACGGCTCGACAAATTGTTAGGCTTTGGGTCTGGCTTGAGTTGCGTAGGATGGAAGCAGCGCGTGAACATGCGGTTGGGACTCGTTTGAGCCACGATGTCGCTCAAACGGCCAGTGCACGCGGGGTAAACCCCGTTACATCTCCACGGGCCGTCGGCTTATTGTGTTCAACCGGCGTGCTCAGTGGGCGCGCAGGAATGCCCACGCCACGAGCCCAACAAACACCCAGAACACTCCGCAGCCTATCAGCGCAAACCGGAGCGTCCGTACCCTGCTCCATCTCTCAATCGGATCTGCGGTGCGGCTCTGTGGAGGATGTAATGGAAAGCTCATGATCGACGCATCGCGCGTGGTCTGGCCCGGCTCCAGATGCGCCCCATCGGGGTCAGAGCTTTTTTGGCGCAACTCAGCTGCCGGCGCTTTGGCCGGCGTGGTGGGCTGGTGCGGTTGCTCTGTTTTCATAGGATGAGATCAATCAGAGTGAGTGGGTTTTCGGTAAAATCGGACGCTGTTTACAACCCTTGTGTAGATGAAGGTATAGGCGCGCCGTTCATTTTTTGCTTAT
>DATARE010000309.1:0-5180 GCA_036264295.1 Micropepsaceae bacterium
CACGCCCGAAGGCCTGATGTATGTGACCGATTGGAATGCCGGCATGCACGTGTTGCAATATGAGGGGTAATGAGGGCAAACCATTTTAGGAATGTGCGTGGTTTTTGAAGAACTGGATCCCCTTCCCTCGCCGCGCAAGCACGGCTCGCCGGGGATGACAAACGGGCTCAAAAATCCGGTTTGGCGGCCGTCGGGATCGGCTTGACCTCATAATTGAAATAGGACGCGCTGTTTTCCGCGCACACCACTTCGACCAGCGGGCGGCCATCTCTGCGCTTCCAGCGCTGTATCGCCGACCACGGCATGTTGAAGGCGCCCGGATCGTCGACCGCAATCGAGGCCTGCAGATTCTTGCCGCCATCCATCAGCGTAAAGCGCTCCACGACATGCAGCTGCGTCGTGTGCGGCGTGCGATAATTGTCCACGAACGTCTTGTCGTTCATTCCGATCGTATCGACGACCAGGCTCTGGCCTTCATAATGGCCGATGGATTCTCCGTACCAGGATGGTTTCGGATGGGCGGAATGGGGCACGTTCATGCGGATATGCCGGACCTGCTGGTCATATTCCGTGACGATCAACACCTCCGCCGGTGTCTGGAGAAAATAGATCGGGCGG
Source organism: Micropepsaceae bacterium (assembly GCA_036264295.1). Lineage (GTDB taxonomy): Bacteria > Pseudomonadota > Alphaproteobacteria > Micropepsales > Micropepsaceae > CAIYRG01. Next base: position 619 of record DATARE010000309.1, read on the forward strand.
TCCCGTTCGTAGACATCGATACCGGGAACGCCGCCGGGCCAGCAGCGGTCACGCGCCGTATACGGAAATTTTCCGGCCAGAACATCGTCATTGGCCTTTCTCATCTGCTCGGCGGCCCACGGCTTGAGAATGGGATTGTCGAGGTCGGCCACATGGAACATCAGCTGGCCTTGGGATTGGGCGAGCGGGCTGTAGGCATGGGCGCGGTCGGACGTGACCGGACCGGGACCCGTTTCGGGGGGAAGAAAATCATCGCCGGCGGGGCGGTCTGGCACCCACAGCTCGCCGGCGGCGGGGGCAAAATCGGGGATGGCGTCCGCATTCGTTGCCGCGCGCGTCATCGGCGAAGAGACCGCCACTCCGATGCCAACAAAGGCTGCGGCTGCGATAAACCCGGCCGCGCGCTTTGGCGGCCAAAGACGCGACACAAATCCGGACATGGATAGGTTCCGTTACGAATGCCGCGGCAGCCTAGCCAAACCCGGCCACAGTTGCGATGCCTATGTGGCCTTACGCTGCTGACGCGTTTACTCGCCGTCGCTTTTTCAGCGCGAAAGGAGGTCCGGACAGCTCCAGACCTCCTTTCCGAGAGCGCTCGCAAAAGCGTACGAATCGGCCGCGCCAATTCGTGAGTTCGACTAGCGCTCGGGTGTCGAGGCTGCGCCAGCGACAGCGCCCGTCCCGCCACCCACGGCCGCGCCGACCCCCGCGCCGGGTGCGCACCCGACGGGAAGCGTCACGACACAGCCGATCGCCGCGCCAATGCCAGCGCCCGTTATCCCGCCTTGCACGGCGCGCGCGCCGGGATCCGGGTGCCAGTGTCTATCGTGATCGTAATATCCCCGGTCATCGTCAGGATCGGCGAGCCAGTGAACATGCTCGTCACTGCGGTGAGCGTTGTACCAATCGGAGTCGTGGTAGATGATCGGCCTGTCTTCCCCATAGGCATACACCCGATGCACCCGCCAGCATGCGCCGTCATTATTGCAGGCGACATATGTACCTTCGGCTGCTTGCGCGCTGGATACCAAGGGGGACATCAAGGTTGCGCCCGCAATAGCGAGAACCGAACCCAGTCCAAGTGCAGTGTGAAGTCTTCTCATGTGTCACCTCTCGTTGCGGCCGATAACATCGGCCGATGCCCGCCCCGATTTAACGGAACGAAAAGAGGATGGTTCCGACGACCGATATGCCAGCAGAAGTCCGGTGACTGAGCCTTGTCGGCATGGGTTGCGGGTGGCGACACTTGAGCTGAAGGATTGATTTTGCGGTACCCCAAAACGGTTTTGGGACACCTCGACAGCAATCTGGCGATGGGAAATGCCGATTTCGCGCGCTAATGCATTGTTGCTTCAATTGGAATCGTAAGATGTCATTCCCGCGCATGCGGGAATCCAGGCTTTCAATATTTTCTGGATGCCCGCCATAGCGCGGACCCGGGGGCGCGCATGACATTTGCTGCTTCAAGTCCAACACATCGCGCGCTAGATGGTCGAGCTCGCAATCAAGATCACCGTGTCAGTACAGGGCTTGGTGCTGATAAGCGAACGTCAAAGTCAGTGACGTGGTCTGCGCCGTCATATCTATCCTGTCGCACAGCAATATTGGTCTCAATGACAGCTTTGGGGTCATTTCTGGCCATCTGGTATCGCTGGGGGGAACGTCCGGGTTTCGCCACAAGCAGACGTAAGAGCACTGCGTCAGTTGCGCTGTTCGCGGCTGTCCTGCCTGCCGTCAATCAGTTCAGCCGCCGACCGAATTGCGACACAGTCGCTTCGGCTTCGGCCCTACTTACCGGAGTGGCTCTCAAGCTCCACTGCAGATATACCGTGAACTGATTATAGCCCGTGATCGCCTGTCCGACCTTCGTCACATCTCCCGTTAGAACGACGTACATCCTGTCTGGCCTTTCTACCGGCATATTGAAGTGCAATGGCTTGCCATCGGTCACATCAACTTGGATGCTGTTATTGCCGACCGGCAGATTAACCGCGACGAAATCATCGTCCGAAATTGTTGCCAGCATGTTGCCGTTCGCGATCAGCCGCACTTCGTGAATGTATGGCGGATAGCTCTTTCTGATAAAGTACACGACCGCTTTGTCTCCGCCCGGGGGAGACACGGGTTGAAGGACCTGGGTGGTAGCGCAGCCCGTTAGAAACGTCGCGCATGCCAACGTAGCGGACAAAATCGCTTTCTTAACTACGCAGCTTTTCATAGCGCTCCTCATCTATTCTGGCGCGCGCCACGCTAGGTGATATTCGTTACTAAACGCGGAACGTCGGATGACGAATTCGCCGCTAGCAAGGAGTCTGCAAAGGGTCACGAACGGTCATTTGCGAATGGCGAAGCGAATGTCCGAGTTTCTGCCATAATCGCCATCGGCCTCGCGTCAGGGATGTTTCTTGTCTTTCTGTTTGGGCTTGAATTTGGCGAATTTCGATTTGCCGCTGAATTTCGGCTTGCCCGCGAACGTCTTGCCCGGATCGCGCTCGCGCATCGGGGGTGAACCGCCCTCGTTTTTCGCCGCTCTGTGAGCGTTCTTCGGCGGCTCCGCCTGTGCGTCCTGCGCCCGCGCAAAACGTGACGGCGCCCTGGCCCCGGGCGCGGACGAGGGCTCGATATTGCCGTCGCCGCGCGGCGCCTTGCGGACGGATTGCGCAAACTCTTCGGCCATCGCCTCGTCGATTTCAAACTTGGTCTCGTTGTCGAAGATGCGGATCGCACCGATGTCCTGCTTGGTGACGTTTCCCTTGCGGCAGATAATCGGCACCAGCCATTTCGGGTCGGCATTCTTCCGCCGTCCAATGTCGAGACGGAACCACACGCCGTTCATCGGCGCCCGGCCACGGCCTTCGCTTCTTTCCACGTCCGGTTTGCGCTTGTGCTCGCCCGGTTCGCGTCTCTCGCGGGAGGGACGCTGGTCCCATTTCTTGCGCGTATCGGCGCGGTCGTTCGCGCCGCCCGCATCGGACAGGTCCTCCGCCGCGGGCAATTTCGTGTGGTAGAGACGCACCAACGCCGCGGCCAAATCCTCCGGGGAGCGCTGCGCCAACAAGGCTTTCGCGAAAGCGATATCCTCTTCGCTCGCCGGTTCCGTCAAAACCGGATTTTGCAGGAACCGCTCCTGATCCAATTGCCGTATCGCCTCCGGCGAGGGCGCATCGCCCCAACTTGCGGTGATGCGGGCCGATGCCAGCAATTGCGCCGCGCGGCGCCGGGCGGCCGGCGGGACCAGCAAGATGCTGACGCCTTTGCGGCCGGCGCGGCCGGTGCGGCCGCTGCGATGCTGCAGGACCTCCCCGTCGTTGGGGAGTTCCGCGTGAATGACAAGACCCAGCTCGGGCAAGTCGATCCCGCGCGCCGCCACGTCGGTCGCCACGCACACGCGCGCACGTCCGTCGCGCAGCGCCTGGAGCGCATGATTGCGCTCGGATTGCGTCAATTCGCCCGAAAGCGACACCGCCGAAAAGCCGCGCTCCAGCAGGGTCGCCTGAAGGTGGCGGACGGCCTCGCGGGTGTTGCAAAAGACCAGCGCGCTGGTGGGTTCGATATACCGCAACACATTGACGATGGCATGTTCGACGTCATGGGCGGCGATGCGCAAGGCGCGGTATTCGATATCCGCGTGGCCGTGCTCTTCGCCCGATGTCTGAATGCGCAAGGCCTCGCGCTGATAATGTTTCGCCAAACTCACGATGGCCTTGGGCAAGGTCGCGGAGAACAACAGCGTCCGGCGCTCGGCGGGCGTGGTTTGCAGGATGAATTCCAGATCCTCGCGGAAGCCCAGGTCCAGCATTTCGTCGGCTTCGTCGAGCACCAGCGCCTTGAGGCCGGAAACTTTCAACGCACCGCGTTCCAGATGGTCGCGGAGCCGCCCCGGCGTACCCACCACGATATGAACGCCATCGGCAAGCAGGCGCCGTTCCGCCCGCGGGTCCATGCCGCCGACACAGGACGCGATGCGGGCGCGCGAATATTGGTAGAGCCAGGTGAGTTCGCGCTGCACCTGAAGCGCGAGTTCGCGCGTCGGCGTCACGATCAGCGCCAATGGCGCGTCAGGCCGTCCGAGGAATTCCGCATCCCCCAACAGATCGAAGGCGATGGCCAGGCCATAGGCCACGGTCTTGCCCGATCCGGTTTGCGCCGAAACCAGAAGATCGCGCCCCTGCGCGTCAGGCTCCAGGACCGCCGTCTGAACCGGCGTGGGATCGTTGTATTCGCGCTCCTGAAGCGCACGGGAAAGCGAAGGATTGGTCGTCGGAAAGGGCAATGGGAACCGCGTTTGTCGAGAGGGAGCAGCCCGCGCGTTGGCGCGGGTACCCGCGTTCCTAGCCTATTTGTCCGCCGAATGCTGTGAAATGTGATGACAGAAGGTCGCGGGGGTTGCTGCGCCTCCGTTTATGGCTTCGTCCGCTTTGCCAATCTCTCACGCGCATCGGGAATGAGTTTTTCGACGTTCAGCCCTTCCAGCATGGCGCGTTCGTTCGGACCCAGCGCGCGGACCTGATCGACATAATCCTTGACCTCCTGGTCCACGCGCACGGCCTGAGGATAATCCG
>DATARE010000368.1:0-3766 GCA_036264295.1 Micropepsaceae bacterium
GGCCTTGATCTTTGTCGCCATCGCGCTGTCGTTGGTTCCGGTCATGACGTGTTACGGCCCTCAGGCGGCGATGATCGCAGAAAGCTTCACTCCGCGGCTGCGCTACAGTGGCGCCTCGCTAGGCTATCAGCTTGCCTCGATTATCGCTGGCGGCCCCTCGCCGTTTATTGCTACGGCGCTGTTTGCCACCTTTCAATCGAGCCTTCCGATCGCCCTTTATATCCTCGGCTGCGCCATCATCGGCATCATCGCGACCGCGCAGCTGACGGACTACACCAACAAGGACATCTCCGCCGAATATGAGAGGGTCTGATCTGTTTCGGCGCATTCCCCAGAGCCGCGGGCGAAGCTGGGAAGATTGCCACAGATAGGTCAAAACCCCTGGGGATAGAGTAAAAAAACTAGTGTCAAAAAGGAAAAGGACTCCCGCATCTTTCAGGCTTAAGGCCGCGCGCTCGGCGATTTCGTGCACAAAGGGAAGACCCGACTGCAGCTCTACGGCGCAACCGCGAGGATCGCGTCTTCGTACCGCCCGCCGCCCATCTTGCCGGGCGCGAAGATGCCGTGGTCGGAGATCCATTCCCGCGCCTCTTGGTAAGCCTCACGCGTGTAGGGCTCGAAGACGATGCGCTCGCCGGGCCGCCAGCGCCTTGTGTCGATCTAATCGCGAAACCGCGCCGGAAACTCCTGCTCGTAGTAGTGCGCGTAGCGCTCCGGCCGGAGGTCGATATCGCGTTGCGCCAGCCGCAAGGCGCGGAAATACTTCCGGACATCCTCGGGATCAGCTTCGCCGGTGACCATCGAGGCCATCATGAACGTCGAGTCGATGATCTTGCGGAAACCGAGCCGGTGTTCGCGGTCGGCAGCAGGGAATATGAAGAACAACAGAAGCGGCTGGCCTGCGGCGGCGGCTGTCGAACGGGGCCGCGTCCGGTAACTCGGGTACTCCGCAGTATTCCTGCATGGTTCTGGAAGCGATCTATGCAATGACCGGGTTCCCCAATGCCATCGACTGGCGAGCGGGTTGCGCCTCGGATGCGGTCCTCGGCACTTGGGCTGGGCCATGGTCAGTCTGTTTCGCGGTCACGTCGGGAAGCGACACGACGGATCTTCGATCTCATCGAAGGACAGATAGCCGCCGATCCGGGCATGCCGGCCTTCATCCTGGCGGCACCTGAGGCGACATGGGCCCGGTTTCTCGAACCCGTTCCGCCGCGTCATCATCACGGCATTTTCGCGATGATGTACCGGTTGCCGGAATTTTCGATTCAAGGCGCCTTTCAGAGCGAGGCAACAGACTGTTACGCCTAGTTGCGCCTATCGCGAAGGCCGGCTGTGCGCGCTCGGTATGGTCTAGCTTTCTTTCAATGTGCGCACTGCTGCTAAAGCGCAGTCACGAGTAACGGCATAGACTTCGCCCCTCGTGACGGTCCAGATCGGATCGGTGGCACTCAAGGCCCGATCCGTCACCTCGCCCGGCAGAAAAGAAACAATGCTCCGCAATGCCCCAAGCACCAACCGACCGTATCCGAGATCACCGCCTTCGAGCTGACCGACCCAAGCCCGGCAATTCTCCAGCTCGGGTATAGCGGGTTCGCGCCGAGCCTCGGGCCAGTTGCCCATCTGCGGATCCTCAATGATGTAGGCGACGATGTCGTCCCCCGCCCCGTGGGCAAGCGGCAGCTGGGCCAGATCTGCAAGCGGACGGATGTCGCTGCTGGCATCCAATGACCCTCGCAGCACACGCTGGAGCATGCTCTGACGCTGCGCGGTCAGCGGGCCAAACACCGGCGTACCGGTATGGGCTTCGGCGAAGACCGCAGCCAAGCGGCCGTTGACCGTCACGACGCTGGTCACCTGCTGCTCCACCGCTGCAAGGGATATGCCCGACGCGATCATCGCTCCACCCAGAAGAAATGCGATGATCCGGCCTCGTTGCGCCAAAAACCAACCTGCCATCAACGTCAGGGGCAACGTAAAAATGGACATATAGTTCGACTGCTTTGCAATGAACTTGAGCGGTGACAGCGAAATTGGCAGAGCCGAAAATATAAAAAGGAGACCCAAAGCCCAGATCAATACAAAGCGAATTTCGGTTTGATTACGTTGTCTAAATCCGAGAATGCAGCCAGCCAAGGCCAGCCAGCCGAGCACGCCGGTGTGATAGATTTTTGCGAACAGCAACACGACGTATGGCCACAATGATGTATCCTGAGAATATCCGGAGACGTAGGTTTCTTTAACATATTTGTAGTAACTGTTGAAGAAATAGGCCGGATCTGCATAAGATAGCCAGAACAGAGCGAGGTGCGCTGTCAATAATGTCATGCCGCCGGCGACGAACCACAGCCGTTTGCCGCCCCGGCGGTGGCCGGCAAATATCAGCAATGGAAAAACCAAAACGTAGACAATGGCCGGCTGCTTTATCCAGAATACCCACCCAGCGAGAAGGCCGGCCACCAGGTAGAGCGCCGCCCGACCATCGCGCTCGGCGAAATAGAAGATGACAATAGAGCTACTAATAACAAACCCCAGATATGGATCGGGGCCCAGGCCGCCCGCTAGGGTAATTTCGATCGGCAATGCCGCCATGCAGAGCGCCGCCCAGATTGCGGCACGACGGCCCCAAAGGATATAAGCAAGGCCGAAGGCAAGAGATACTTGGCCCAGCGAGCAAGCGAAGAACAACCCGCTCGCGCCGCCTATTCCGGTCCCGAATAGCGATATCGATGCTGCAAGAAAAAGGTTGATCCCGTCGCGCATGGCGCCGATGTAAACGGCCGGTGGATACTCTCCATGAAGAATGTGTTGGGCGCGGGTCAGATAGACGATTTCGTCGGTCCCCAGCGCTTCGGAAAAAAAGACGAGGCGAGTAAGGGCGGCAAGCGCAAGAATGGCGAACAAGTCGAAAAACAATCGCTTGCTCAAGTTATTCTCCCGTTGCTGCCCGGCAGCACCGAATCCGGCGGCAGATCGTATGATTTCCTCGTTTATGGACATCTACAGCGATTCCTCGGGCCAGCAACTCTCATCGCTCGGCAGCATTGCGGGGGCGGGAAGCCGCCCTCGCACAGCCCAGGCCTTTTGATGCGATTTCTTCGATAAGCCGACCTAAACCAACACTCCCCGAATCCCGAGGATTGCAGCGCGATTTTGGCCCTCTGCGGGCGTCTCGACAACGAAATTCGATCGCAAAGGGAGCTGGAGGCCCCGATCGCGCAAGGCGCGCGTCTGCCCGAGCTGGGCCTGCGCCAACACCAGCCCCGCCTCGAGCTCGGGGTTCGACAGCTCGACCAGCATGTCGCCCTGGCGCACGCTACGCCCCGGGGCAATCGCAAAGCGCAAGAGGGGGCCGCTGATTTCGGGGGCGATCTTAATTTCGGTCGGTTGGACGACGCCCCGCGGCCGGTGCGCGCCAACGCCCGGCCTGAGGATCAGGAATGCCAGAATCTCCCGGTGACTTGAAGATTGCAGACTAGCTTCGGCGCTGGTCAAGGCTGAACTGCGCGGGTTAGCGCCTCGTATCACCGCCATCACACTAGTTTTTTACTCTATCAAAAAGGAAAGGACTCTCGCATCTTTCGGGCTGAAGACCGCGCGATTGGCGATTTCGTGCACAAAGGGAAGACCCCTGGGTTCGCGGCGCGAACTTGCGGATCGTCATATCTTCGATCATGCGCCGGCGTAACGGGCTGATGGGTGCCTCGGTCATGGGATGCTCCCTGAGGTCAGGTTGAACATCCCGATCCTCAGGCACGACCTGCCC
>DATARE010000382.1:0-2077 GCA_036264295.1 Micropepsaceae bacterium
GGAGCGCATCGCCTTCACGCTCAAAAATGGCAAGCCGCTGCGGAATTAGGGGAGAATCAGTATGCGAGAAGCAGTGATTGTTAGTGCGGTACGCACCGCCGTCGGCAAGGCTCCCAAGGGGACCTTGCGCGCCACACGGCCCGACGATCTGGGCGCCATCGCTATCCAAGGCGCGCTCGACCGCGTGCCCAACCTTGATAAGAAAGAAGTCGAGGATGTGATCATCGGCTGCGCCATGCCGGAAGCCGAACAGGGCATGAATGTGGCACGCATCTGCGCGTTGCGCGCGGGCCTGCCCATCGAATCCGCCGCCATGACCGTCAACCGCTATTGCGCCTCGGGCCTGCAATCGATTGCGCTGGCCGCCGAGCGAATCCGCGGCGGCGGGGCCGAGGTCGTCATCGCGGGCGGGACCGAATCGATGTCCCTGGTTCCCATGGGCGGCAACAAAATCTCCATCAACCCCTGGCTCGAGGAAAATTATCCGGATTCCTATCTCTCCATGGGATTGACCGCCGAACGCGTGGCGCGGCATTACGGCATTTCCCGCGAAGAGGCCGACCTATTCGCCCTGGCCAGCCATCAAAAGGCGCTGGCGGCGGTGGCCGCGTGCAAATTCGCGCAGGAGATTGTGCCGGTTCCCGTTACGTTCCTCACGCCCGATGGAAAATCCAAACTGAAGAAGACCGAAATCGAGTTCAAGGTCGACGAGGGCCCTCGATCCGACACCTCGCTCGAAGCTCTTGCGAAGCTCAAGCCGGCCTTCCACGCGAAAGGCACGGTCACCGCGGGGAATTCCTCGCAAACCTCGGATGGAGCGGCGGCGGCCGTGGTGATGTCCGGCCAGCGCGCCCAGGCCCTCGGCCTAAAACCATTGGCGCGCTTCGTCGCTTTTGCGTACGCCGGATGCCTGCCGGAAGAGATGGGGATCGGGCCGGTATACGCGATTCCCAAGGCGCTCAAACTGGCCGGCCTGACTCTGGATCAGATCGACCTGATCGAACTCAATGAGGCGTTCGCCGCGCAATCGCTGGCTGTCATCAAAACTCTGGGGCTGGATATGGCCCGGGTCAATGTGAATGGCGGCGCGATCGCCCTGGGGCATCCCTTGGGCTGCACCGGCGCCAAGCTGACTGCCGGTTTGCTGCAGGAGATGAAACGCCGGAATGCGAAGTACGGAATGGTAACCATGTGCGTAGGAGGAGGCATGGGCGCGGCAGGTATCTTCGAGAACCTGAATTAACGCCCCGAGGTGAAAATTATGGCAACAGTCAAAACACAAGTGATGGCGAAAGCGGCCAAGGGCGGCAGCTTTTTGACCGAAGAGCGCAGTCCGCTGGATATCTTCACGCCGGAGGACCTCTCCGACGAACACCGGCAGATTGCCAAGACGGCGGTCGAGTTCACGGCCAATGAGGTCGTGCCCGCCGCTCAGGAGATCGAAGCCAAGAATTTCCCCGTGATTCGCAGCCTGCTCCGCAAGGCGGGCGAGCTGGGACTCATGGCCGTGGACGTTCCCGAGGCCTATGGCGGTCTCGAGATGGACAAAGTGACTTCGGCCCTCATCGCCGAGTCAATCAGCAAACTCGCCAGCTTCTCCGTGGCTTTTAGCGCGCACGTTGGCATCGGCACGCTGCCCATTGTCTGGTACGGCACCGATGCCCAGAAGCGGAAATATCTGCCCAAGCTGGCAACCGGCGAGTGGATCGCCTCCTATGCGCTGTCGGAATCCTCGTCGGGTTCCGACGCCATGAACTGCCGCACGCGCGCCGTGCTCAGCCCCGACGGCAAACACTACGTGCTGAACGGCGAAAAGATGTGGATCACCAACAGCGGCTTCGCCGACGTTTTCACGGTGTTCGCCAAAATCGGCGGCGAGAAGCTCTCCGCTTTTATCATCGAGCGCGGAACGCCGGGGTTCTCGGTCGGTCCCGAGGAGCATAAGCTCGGCATCCGCGGTTCGTCCACCTGCCCACTGATCCTGGCCGATTGCAAAGTGCCGGTGGAAAACCTGCTCGGTGAAGCCGGCAAAGGCCACCACATCGCGTTCAACATTCTCAACATCGGGCGCTTCAAG
>DATARE010000385.1:0-1753 GCA_036264295.1 Micropepsaceae bacterium
TGAGCGCATCCGGGACAAGATCGCGGCCTCCAAACGCAAAGGGCTTTGGGTCGGCGGCATGGCGCCGCTTGGCTACGATACCAAGGATCGAAAGATCACTGTCAATAATGCCGAGGCTGAATGCGTGCGGACCGTCTTCCGCAGTTATCTCAAGCTCGGCAGTCTGAACCTGCTCATGGCAGATCTCCGCAAGCGCGGCATCGTCACTAAGACGCGGCGCTTGAAGTCCGGCAAGACCGCCGGCGGCATTCCCTTCACCCGCGGTCCGCTGGCTCACCTACTCCGCAACCAGTTTTACGTTGGAGAGGTCGTATTCAAGGGCGAAACGCTTCCGGGCGAGCAGATTGCCATCGTCGATCGAGCCATGTTCGATGAGGTCCAAGCCAAGCTCAATGAGCAGGTGAAAAACCACAAGCAGGTTCGGACCAAGTCCGAGGCACTCCTTGCCGGGCGTCTGTTCGACGACCGTGGCTACCGCATGACTCCGAGCCATGCCCGAAAAGGAGCCATCAGGTATCGGTATTACATCTCCTCAGCCCTCGTGCAGGGCCAAGCGGAACAAGCCGGAACTGTCAGCCGCGTGCCAGCAATCGAGATCGAGGCGCTCGTCGCAAAATCGATCCGGAATCATCTCGGCCAACACGCTGATAGCGAAGACGCAATCCTCATCCGCAAGCACGTCGTCCGCGTTGAGGTCCGATCGGGTCAGCTGATGATCGAACTCGCCAATGCAAAAGTTGCCGGCGCGAAACGAAAACGAAGCATTAAACGGATCGATGTGCCATGGCGCAAGACGCCAGCGATCCGGCGCCGGGAAATCCTCGTGCCCGAGAGTGCGGCGGCTGACCAAGTCCGCCCAATCCGCTCCGAGAACCGCGCGCTTCTCGTCGCCTCGATTGCGCGGGGGCGCCGTTGGCTCGACGAGCTCATTACCAATCCCAATGCAAACGTCGAGGGCATCGCGGCACGCGAGGGCTGCAGCGTGCGCAAAGTCAACATGACGATCTCGCTCGCCTTCCTCGCGCCCGACCTCGTCAAGGCGGCCATCGAAGGACGCCTCCCGCACGGCATGGGCGTAGCCAGACTCTGCGAGCTGCCCGCCGAATGGTCTCGCCAGCACCATATTCTCGGTCTCAACGCGCCATAACCACTACTTCGAACCAGTCTCTGCTCCGCGCGGTCTCCGTTTCCTAGGAAACGGGATTCCGAGCCCGGAGACAGAGCGTCCAAAATCACGGTGTTGCGGTTCGTCCGTCTCTTTGGAGACCGCAACGGGGTAACGAAGCCCGCCAAACGTGGGCTATGCGCGGGTCGCCAGGAAATCTCCGCGAACGCCGGAATGCGTGGTGGGCCCGGGAGGACTCGAACCTCCAACCAGACCGTTATGAGCGGCCGGCTCTAACCATTGAGCTACGGGCCCTTGCTTCGGCGGCTGAGCGGCCACGCCGTGGCCGCCGCCAATGCCCGCCTTCCCATACAATGTCGCGCTGGCGCCGACAATGCGCGCGGCGAGCAGATGGCTCCGATCGAGACTCACGGCGGCTGCGGGGACCCAGGCCAGCACGCCGGCTGTGTGGCAGCCCGGACACAGGGGCGCACGCGCCGCGCCGGCAAAGCAGCAAGCGATATTTGGTCCACGACCCGACTCAGCTATGCATGTCAGAGCGAATCACGGTCGATGCGGCGCCGCGGTGGGTGTCGATTGCGCCATTCGCAGAGCGGGCACTGAGGCTGCCTGAGCCCGCGACGGTGA
>DATARE010000535.1:0-4350 GCA_036264295.1 Micropepsaceae bacterium
TTGGTCGGCCCCATCTCGGGCAGCCTGTACTGGAAACGGTCCGCAGAGGCCCCGTTTCCAAAAGAAATGTAGGTGCTTCGCCGATCCAATCAAGATGTTGTCGGTGCAGCCCTTGCCGCAGGAAAGATCGCCGGGCAGGAAGGGCCCATGGACGAAGCATTTGTTTTCCTGGACGATTCACGACCCGGACGGGCAGGTTCCCGGCTATTTACGCGCCCCGTCGGCACCGTGGCGGCTTATCAGCCGGGGGACGTGGTGCCTGCTCTGGACGCACTGGCCCGGGCGAAGGCCGAGGGCCTGTTTGCCGCCGGCTATTTCTCCTATGAGCTGGGCTACGCTCTGGAACCGCGGCTGGCCGAACTTGCCAAGGCGCGGCCGGGGCTGCCCCTTCTGTGGTTCGGGCTTTTCCGCGGGGAGGCGGTGCTTTCTGGTGCCGAAGCTGAAGCTTGGCTCGATGGCAATATCCATGGCCGGGCCTATGCCGGACCATTGCGGCTGGGCCTCACCCGGGACACCTATGCCCAGCGCTTCGACCGGGTGCGGGATTATATCCTTGCCGGCGACGTCTATCAGGCGAATCTCACTTTTCCAGCGCGGTTTGCCTTCGCCGGCGATCCCCTCGCGCTGTACGCCCGGCTTCGGAGCCGCGCGATGGCCGGTCATGGCGCCTATGTGGACGATGGCACCCGCCGCATCCTGAGTTTCTCGCCGGAGCTGTTCTTTGCAGTCCGGAACGGGATTATGACCGCGCGTCCGATGAAGGGCACGGCCCCGCGCGGGGCAAATCCGCAAGATGACGCGCGTATCGCGGCCGGACTCAAGGCAAGCGAAAAGGATCGCGCCGAAAATCTGATGATCGTGGATCTGATCCGCAACGATGTCGGGCGCGTCGCCGTGACCGGGACGGTCGGGGTGGAAAATCTCTTCGCCATCGAAACCTATCCGACTGTACATCAGATGGTGTCGACTGTTCGCGGGCGATTGCGCGAAGACGTGGAACCCGGCGAGCTGGTGCGAGCGCTGTTTCCCTGCGGTTCGATCACCGGCGCGCCGAAATTGCGCGCCATGGAGATCATCGCCGAATTGGAAACCGAACCGCGTGGGCTCTATTGCGGCGCGATCGGCGTGTTCGCGCCGGATGGCTCGGCCGACTTCAACGTTGCGATCCGTACACTGACCATAGAGGGCGATCAAGGCAGCTTGGGCATTGGCGGCGGCATCGTCGCCGATTCGGAAGCCGGCGCCGAATATGAGGAATGCCTCATCAAGGCGCGGTTCTTCGAAGAGGCGCGTCCGCCTTTGTCGCTGATCGAGACGTTGCGGTTCGATCCCCATCAGGGATTTGTCCGGGGTGCGCTCCATTTGCAGCGGCTGGCGCGTTCGGCGGCAGCGTTCGGATTTGTCTTCGATGAAGCCGCGGCGCGCCGTGCGCTTGAAGATGCCGTGGCGGCCACGGACGGGCCCCAGCGCGTGCGGCTGCAGGGAAACGAGGATGGGTCATTTTCGGTATCGGCTGTTCCGTTTGTGCCGCCCACACAAGAAACCGTCTGGACCTACCGAATCTCTCCGCACCGGGTTCAGAGCGGCGATGCGCTTTCCCGCCACAAGACGAACTGGCGCGCGGTTTATGACGAGGAACGTGCCGACGCGAACAGGAATGGCTGCGATGAAGTCGTGTATCTCAATGAGCGCGGCGAAGTGGTGGAGGCGAGCACCACCAATGTGTTCGTCCGCAACGAGGGAAAGCTTCTGACGCCAGCGCTTTCCTGCGGGGCTCTGGATGGTTGTCTCAGGCGTGCCTTAATCGATGCCGGCGAATGCAGCGAAGCGGTGTTGTCGCTTTTGGATTTGGAGAAAGGTGAAACCTATCTCGGCAATTCGCTGCGTGGGTTGATCCGCGCCACGCGGTTCGGCGGGTGAAACCTCAGGCGAACAGCTGCAGGCCCGACCGCGCCAGCATGTAAAGGGCCACGGTGAAAACCACCCCGGCAAAGAGGTAGTTCAACGCCCGTTTGCGGGACGAGAGATGGACGGCGGCGCGCATTCCGAACATGCCGCCAATGGCGCCCCCCAGGACAAATTCTGCCGCGATTTCCCAATCAACAAAGCCTGACAAGGCGTAGTTCACGGCGGTCGTCAGGCCGAACGCGCCGACGGCGAACAGCGACGACCCGATGGCGTTCAAAATCGGCAGGCCACTTCCGAACATGATGCCTGGCACGATCAGAAATCCACCGCCGATGCCGAAGAATCCGGAAATCGTTCCGGCAGCAAGCCCCACGAGCACAAGCCGAATGGCGATGGCACTCGTCACTTTGCGGCAGATTTCACCGTCTCCGACTCGCTTGCGCAGCATCGCAACGCCCGCTGCCATCATCACCAGCGCGAAGAAGAACAGCAGATTCTCGCCTGGCACCAATTTTCCCAGAGTCGAGCCTATCCCTGCGCCCATTGCACCCGCCGCGCCAAAGATGATGGCGGACGGCCAATGAACATTGCCCGCACGCCAATGACTCAAAAGATTGACAAACGCGTTGACGGAAACAGCGAGCGCGCTGGTGCCGATGGCGCTATGCGCGTCCTTCATCCCGACGACGTAAAGCAGAAGCGGCACCGCCAGGATGGAGCCCCCGCCACCTATGATCCCGAGCGAGAACCCGACGCCCAATCCGGAGGCGAGCGCCCAAAACGCCTGCAGCGAAATCAACGCGACGCCTGGGATGCCGCCTTCTGCGCGTCATTAATCGGCTGGAATGGACCGAACTGATGCTGCTCCAGCGGGAATTTGTCGGTGAAGGGCGGGAACGGGGCATCGACCGGCTTGCGGGCCCGGTTGGGATAATCCGCGTCCAGATTGGCGCGCTTGGGCCGCGGCTGGCTGTTGATATAGGCGGCAACGTCCCAGGCATCTTCCACCGACAGTTCCGGTTTGTCGTAATGCGTGCCGAAGGGCATATTGGCATGGATGAAGCTCGCCGATGCGATCAGCCGGTGCATCCCAGCGCCGTCATTGAAACTGTCGGGTCCCCAAAGCGGCGGATAGGCATAGCCCGTGGCCGAGCCGGGCGCGCCCTTGCGCTGGCCCTGACCATTGGGCTGGTGGCAAAACGCGCAATTTTTCTCATACACATCGGCGCCGTGTTTGGGATCGGCGGCGCGCGTGAGCAGCGGCAGATTCGGGGAACCGCGTCCTTCCAGCGATTTGCCGACCGGCACGCCCGTGCTCAGGAATTGGATATAGGCCACCAGCGCCTTCATTTCCTTGCCGCCGATGGGAATCTCGCGCCCGTTCATGCTGCGCTCCATGCAGCCTTCGATGCGTTCTTCCAAGGTGCGCACCTCGTCCTCGCGGCCGATATAGAGCGGGAACACGCCATAGATTCCGATCATGGGAATGGCGAATTTCTGCGTGCCGCCCTGCAAATGGCAGCTCTGACAGGAAAGATTGTTGCCCGCGTAGCGCATGGAAGCTTGCGGCACTTCCGGACCGATGACGCTGTAGGTCTCGGTGAACAGTTTGCGGCCGTATAAGACGGTATCCTTTGCCGGGCCGGACGGCAGCGAATCGGCATTGGGTTGCGGCCAGGTCTCATTGGGCGCCTGGGCATAGGCTCCCAGACCCAGCGCAACCAACGCCAATCCCGCGAGCGCAGCGTTTTGCATCGCGCGCTTCATTGTTCTTCTCATGCTGTGTCTCCCGCAAAACCCCGTTGATGTTTTCTAACTGGCATACGCAAAGGAATAACCGCGCTCCTGCGCACGATTGACCGCGACGATTCCGGCCGGCACCAGATGCGAGTTGGGAAAGAAATTCGTGAGCAATTCGCGATAGATGGCGTCCGCGTTGCCCTGGGTTTTCTCCGCCAGCAGCCCGGCAAGGAAATGGGTCGCCATATCGCACACCGCCAGATGCACGCCCTGCTTGACGAGACTGCTTACGGTGGTGCCGAAATTGGGCAGCGCAAGACCATAATCTGCCGATTCATAAGGATTGGCCTTGAACGGTTGTTTCGTTTTCGGATCGGTGAATTCCAGCAATTCGGAGACTTGTGTGCCGTATTTCGCCCAGAAGGCGTCCGAATAGGCGAAGGGCGTCGCGAAATGCCGGAACACGATGACGACCGATAGATCGCTCGCCTCGACATTGTAGCCGCTCTTGTTCGCGGTCAGGTAATTGTTGGCATAGAGCAATGCGCTGCCTGCCGCGGGGGCTGTCGTGGAGTCGATGACGAAACGATGCTTGGCTTTCGGACGATCAAGCCAATCGTCCATCGGATGAAGCGCCGGCTGCCAACGCGGCGCCGCCGCGGCAGACGCCGGAGACGGCATACTCGCCGCAGCGGCGACCCC
>DATARE010000417.1:0-7545 GCA_036264295.1 Micropepsaceae bacterium
CGAAGCACCTCTTCGTACAGCCACCGAGCACAATTGTCCGGGGGCAAAAACGTCCCACCGGGCTGGCTGACACCGTGGTGGGACGTTTTTGCCCCCGGACAATTGTGCTCGGTGGCTGTACGAAGAGGTGCTTCGCTTGTCGGCTTGGCGCCCCTTTACTTGGAATCCGGCCCTCTCGGTCTGCGCCTGCTGCCGCTCGGAATCGGTATCAGCGATTATTGCGACGTACTGATCGACCCGAACGAAACCGGCGTGGCAGAGGCGTTGATGTCGGCGATTATGCAAGTGGCGCCATGGGAAATCTTCGAATTGCCGGATTTGCCATCCGATGCGGCCGCGATCAGCTTGCCCGCCGCCGCATCGCTGATGGCAACAATTTCCGACGGAAACCTGACGCCAGTCCTGCCTTTGCCCGAAACCATCGAAAATTTGTCCGAAACCGTTCCACGTCTACGGCTTCGCCAATTGCGCCGCGCCCGCAACACCGCGGCAAAGCGTGGCGAGGTGGCCATTGTCGAAGGGGACGCCGACAATGCCGAAGCACTGCTTCAGGATCTTATCCGCTTGCATACGGCGCGCTGGGTTGAATCCGGATCGCACGGCGTGTTTGCCGATAGACGCGTCGGCGAGTTCCATGCTGCGGCTCTGCCTGGACTGATCGCCGTCAATTTGGTTCGGCTATACGAGCTGATGATTGGTGACAGAATTGCTGCCGTTTATTATGGATTTCTGTATCGCAACTGGGCTTACGCCTATATCGGCGGGTATGAGCCGGATTTCGCGCCGGAGAGTCCGGGCACGTTGGTGATGGGTTACGCTATCGAACAGGCCATCAAAGAAGGCGCGCGCGAGTTTCATTTCCTGCGCGGCGAAGAGACCTACAAATTCGAATGGGGCGCGCAGGCACGCCGCAACCGGACGAGAATTTTTGCCAGGGTCAACACGATTGTGTCCTCCTGAACAGGACCGGCAGAGTTCCACAGCAATCGAGCGGCTTGCCCGCTGCGTCGAAGAATTATTGCCCCCCAATGTCGCGCTGATGCAGTTTTTTATCGCAACGCGTGATGAAGAGGAGGCGCGGCGAACGCTGGAGGCCGGAATTCAATCGGCAACACTGCGGCACTGTGGTGGCGCACTCGCGAAGCTTCAGGCCATGAAGGCTCTGTGGGATCATGCGCCCGATGCTTATGCCACGATCGCCGCCATTCATGATCTCGTGCGACACGCAGCGGAAGGCGCAGCGGACTCGCGAATAGACCAGTTTGCTGATCTGTTCGATCGAGCAGCCGCCATTTCGCCGGCAGCCGGGGTTGCCCTCTACAGCCTGGGCGAGCCAAGGCTGCTCGATGACGCGACCCAGGAAATCGTTGCGAGGATGCGCGAATGGAAGGTTTTCAACGCCGCAACACGGGTGATCGAAATCGGCTGCGGCGGGGGGCGTTTCCTGTCTGCGCTTGCGCCCTTGGTCGGGTCCGTCGTCGGGATCGACATATCGGAAAATATGCTGATGGCGGCGCGTGCCCGCATTGCGGGCCTGTCGAATGTGATGGCACTTCGTGGTTCGGGGCGTGATCTTTCCGCGGCGGGGGCGGGCCCCTTCGATCTGGTGCTGGCCGTCGACAGCTTTCCCTATCTGGTGGACGCGGACGTCGCCGAAACTCATTTCGCGGAATGCGCCCGCTTGTTGAGCGAGGAGGGGTGGCTTCTGATCTTCAACTTTTCCTATCGGGGAGATTTGGCCGCCGATATGAAAAATGTTGCGTGCTTGGCGGCCCGGTTCGGATTTTCCGTCCTACGGAACGGAACCAAAGATCTCGCCCTTTGGGATGGAACCACATTCCTGCTTCGCAGAATGCCATCGTGTTAAGGGCAACTCTATTCCAGAGCGGGCGTTTTCGCTGCCGAGGTCCCGCAACCCGTCATGACGCGCGCATTCCTTCTCGTTCTGGATTCCGTCGGTATTGGTGCGGCGCCCGATGCCGCGCGGTACGGCGATGAAGGTTCCAATACTGTGGGTCATATCGCGAAAGCCTGTGCATCGGGCGATGCGGATGTCAGCGGCGTGCACACGGGACCGCTCTTGCTGCCCAATCTCGCGAGGCTCGGCCTGGGCGAGGCTTGCCGCCTTGCTTCCGGACACATTCCAGCCGGACTTCAGTCCAATGCGACGGCCGACGCTTTCTATGCTTGCGCGGCGGAACTCTCCGCGGGGAAAGACACGCCTTCCGGCCATTGGGAAATCGCCGGTGCGCCCGTAGAGGAGGATTGGCATTATTTCCCGGATTCCCATCCCGCTTTCCCCTTAGATTTGATGGAGCGATTCTGTGAAGAAGCCGGCATCCCCGGCACTCTCGGGAATTGTCACGCGTCGGGTACGGCGATTCTGCTGATCCACGGGGAGGAACATCGGCACAGTGGAAAGCCCATCTGCTACACCTCGGCGGATTCGGTATTTCAGATCGCCGCACATGAGCAGAGCTTTGGTCTGGAGCGGCTCTATGAGATCTGCACCGTCGCCCGCAAACTGTTGGACCCACTGCGCGTCGGCCGCATCATTGCGCGCCCCTTCGTCGGGGATGCAAATAGCGGTTACAGCCGCACCGGAAACCGGCGGGATTACACCATGCCGCCCCCGCCCAATACCATTCTGGCGAAGGCTGCACGTGCTGGCCGCGACGTCATCTCTGTCGGCAAAATCGCCGATATCTTTGCCCATTGCGATACGGGAAGGGCAGTGCACGCATTCGGAAATGCGGCCACGATGAACAGCGTGCTGGAAAGCTTCAACACGTTGGATGATGGCGGACTGGCGTTCGTGAATTTCAACGATTTTGATACGCTCTTCGGGCACCGTCGCGATGTTGCCGGGTATGCGGCAGCGTTGGAGGCCTTTGACGCTGCGCTTCCCGAATTGTACGCGCGCCAAACCCCCGGAGATCTCGTGATTATTACGGCCGACCACGGCTGCGATCCCACCTGGCGCGGAACCGATCACACCCGCGAACACATTCCCATCATTGCCTTCGGTCCTCATATCCCAAAAGGTTCAGGCGGCGTGCGCAACACCTTTGCCGATATCGGCGCGACAATAGCCCGCCATCTGGGACTAGGCCTGGAAACCGGCCGGCCACTGTGGACTTGAAATGACGCGCTTCAGTCGGTGTCGTCCTCGTCCTCGTCCTCGTCGCTCGCGTTGTCATCTTCCACATCAACGGATTCGCGGGAAACGAATTTGTGGAAACGGCTTTCTTTGCCGGCTGCGGTTTTTTCCTGGTATAAAAATGCCAGATCGGCATCTTCGAATTTCTCGAAGAACTGATCCCAACTGATCTTTTCCAAGGCCTCGTCAGGCGGATCGAAGTCGAGCCGTAAGATCCCGGCTTCTTTGCCATGCTCCGTCAGTTTCACCGTGGCGGGATGACCTCCGCGCTTTTCCGTCCATTGACGGATTTTTTCATGATCTGTGGTCGCGTTCGCGCTTGCCATGATGCGGCTCCTCTTCGTTCATTCGATTCTGGCAACAGCCAGATTGGCGTCGTTTCGTAGAACGAATTGTCTCAGGCCCAGTTCCAGCCGGGACGCGGCGAACGCGCGTACGGTTCAGGCTGCGCCCGCCACCTTTGGCGAAGCCATGCGGAGGATGGTTTCCAGTTCCTGTGCACGATGATGCGAGGTATGCGCGGCCAATACACGCGCACGGGCGGCCTCCGCAATCGCGCGGCGCTTGGCAGGGGTGATCGCATCCAAATGGTGCAGCACGTCTTCTGCCGTTTCGGCGAGCAGAATTTCGCGATCAGGTTTGAAGACCGTTTCCAGGCCGTCCCACGGATCGCTGATGATGGGAACACCACAGGACGCGGCTTCGAACAAACGGACACTCGGTGAAAAGCCCAGCACCCGCATATCGGCCCGTGTCAGATTGAGCGCGAAATTCTGGCCACAGTAAAACGCCGGATGCCGCTCCGGCGGCAAATGGGAAATGTATTCCACATTATCGGGCCAGCAAATGTCCTCCGGATATTGTGGGCCGGCAACGGCAAACCGCGCATTGGGCAGAGCGCGGGCGGGTTCGAGCAGCATCCGCTCGAGCGCCGGCTGGCGGTCGGTTGCGTAGGTTCCCAAATAGCCAAGGCGCCACCGGTTGCGGGTTGCAACCGGCGCATGAAATTCCGGGTCGACCGAACAATAGAGCGCAGCGGGACACGGCGAGCCCAGGGAGCGCAAATGCTCCAGAGCCGGGCCGCCGGTAAACGACAGGTACACATCATAAGCTGCGATCAGATTGTCGTTCAGATATTCGCAGCTGCGCCCTTCAAGAGCTTTCAACGTAACGGGCGTATCGATGTCATAAAAAGCCGTTATGCCTTGGGCGGTCGCCGTCACCCACTCCCCCACCGCAATTCCATCGGGTACATAGGAACCGACGATCACGGCATCGGCATCGCGCACCAGCGGCGCAAATTTTTTCAGGTCGTCAAGCTCCCGATAAAGCAAAACACGGCAATAGCGCGACCGCTGAAAATCTCGGTTGTCGCGATACCACGGCACATCGCGCTCGAGAAAGGTCACCTGGTGGCCACGGCGCGAAAGCGCCTTGATCAGAGCACGGTAGGTGGTGGCATGGCCGTTGCCCCACGACGAGGTAATCGTCAAGCCGATGAAGACGATGCGCGACATCAGACCGCCTCACGCAAACCGGCGCGCCCCTCAAGGACATTTTCAACCAGCACCGCGCGAAGTGCATATGTATGTTCGGCGAGTACACGCCGGCGCGCGGCCACACCGATTTCGCGGGCCTTTTCCGCCTGCAACGAAGCGAGGTGGCCGGCAACGGCCTCTCCATCCTCGGCCACCAGGATTTCCTTCTCCGGTTCCAAGAAGGTTTCGATTCCCGCCCATGCATCGCTGATGATGCAGGCCCCGGCCCCGGCGGCTTCAAAAATTCGTGTGGGTGGCGAAGCGCCATAACGTGCCATGCTTTCGCGATTGACGTTCAGCACCGCAGTTGGCGTCACATTGAATGCGTTGTGATCGCGAGTATAGACATGGCCCGCATACGCGACATTCTCCGGCACCTTCTTGTCCGCCCAACCATTGCCGCCCAACAAAAAGCGACACGGGGGAAGCAATGCGGCCGCTTTCAGAAAGAACTCCTCCACACGGGCTTCCCGATCGGGCAAGCGGTTGCCGAGGAACGCAAGATCGGCAGAAAAGCGCGGATCGGCGGGAACCGGATGATGGGTCGATGGATCGAGCGCATTGTAAATGGGAACGCAGAGTTGCGCGCCAAACCGGCGATAGGCGCGAACCACGGCATCTCCGCCACCATAGGTGAAGACGGCATCGAAACGTGGAATAAGTTTCCGCAGCTTGTCGTCGGCAGCACTTCCCATGCGATCCAAGGTGGCCGGGGCATCGACGTCCCAGAAAATCACCGTCTGCCCCGGAGCGCGAAGGCCAAGAACCGCATACTCCAGTTCTTCGTCGAGAACACCGACACCGCTGAACTTCACAATGACATCCGCATCTGCGGCACGCGCCAGGGCATGATCCATCCCGGATGGATGGGCCGGAAACACGATGGAGTCCGCCCAGTTCGGGTCTTCGATATCGCGGTGCGCCTGACGCTCGAACGCATCGGGTTCGGCGAAAGATATCTTGTGGCCGCGGTCCGCAAGCGCCTTCAACAGACCGCGGTAATAGGTGGCTGCCCCGTTCCAATAGGCTGAGACGAGACTCGATCCGAAACAAAACAAATGCATCAAACGGCCTCCGCTTGCTGCTCAAGAAATGTGGCGTCTTTAATCGAGTGATAGATCGCGAGGAGCTCATGAGCGCGGTGACGGCAGCTATGCCGCTCGCGAATGGCATCAAGCCCGTTTTGGCGCAAGGTTTGCGCAAGCGCCTTATCGTTCAGGACAGCGCGAAGCTTATTCCGCATCTCGGAGCCGTCTCGCGCCATCAGAAAACACTCACCGGGGAACAAAGTCTCTGCATCCTCCCAAGGCGCGCTGACGAGCGGAATGCCGCAGGCCAATGCTTCAAAGACGCGGATCGTGGGAATACCCCGAAGGGCTTCCGCATAGGGACGGCGCGGCACGTGAACCGTTGCACGGTGACCGGCGAAAACCTCGGGGACCGCATGATTGGCGAGCCAGCCCCGGTAGGAAATTCCACGCCCCCGCAAAGCGTCTATCGCCGAGGCGGGATAACGCACACCGAAGACATTCGTGACGAGGCCGAGATCGGAAACGGGCTGCAGCAGGTATTCGCTAAGCTCGGTGGTCCGTTCTTCGTCTCCCCAATTGCCGACCCAAACCACATCGCCGTACTGCGCATCCGATGTGCGGGGAAAGAACAGCGAGGTATCGGCGGCTTCGTGCCAGGCCCAAGCGCGATTTGCCCATCCGCGCCGGCGATACAGATCGGCCAAGATCCCGCCGAAAGCGAGTACGCCGTCATAAGCATCGAGCTTGTATTGTTTCATCGATTCAGGCGCGGTGAGCGCACGATGATGGGTGTCATGAAACAAAAGCACAAAGCGCGCCCCCCGCGCCCGTTTTTGCCCCAGCAGATTGACCAGCGCCGGCGGATTCCATTCATGCACGATGACGAGGTCAACCCCGTCGGTCAGCCGGTCAATATCCGGGTTTTCCGGATCGTATTTCATCCGGCGGAGCTCCGGGAACGCGCGGTGGAATCCATCCAGAGCGCCATATCCATGGTCCGCAATAAGATTGGATTCGCTCCAGGCGTTTTCCGGCTCGCAGAACTGAACCTGATGGCCGCCCGCCTGCAGTGCCGCTCCTACGCCACGCAGGAAATGCGCATTGCCATTGTTCCAGCAGGAGGCAACCGCATGCACGAAATAGGCGATCTTCACGCCACGGCCTCGAGAGTGTAACCGGAGAGTGCCCGGTAGGCATCGTGATAGGCGCGCGCCATCCGCGACGCTGTAAAAATCGCGGCACGCGCTTCTGATTTGCTTGCGAGCTGCGCAACGCGGGCTGGATCGTCCCGAAGCATTCGCAATGCATCGCGCAAACCCGCGACATCGCTCGGATCGATGAAGACGGCCGCATCGTCCCATAATTCGCGCAGGCTCGGAATGTCGCCCAACACAAGCGCGCAGCCGGAAAGTGCCGCTTCGAGAATGGTGAGACCAAACGGCTCATAACGGGCCGGCGCGGCGAAAATCGCGGTTTCAGCCATGCGCGCCGCGAGTTCGTCCGGTGCCAGTTTGCCCAACAACACGACGTTATTCGCAGCAATGCTTTCGCCGTCGGGCCCGGCAATGTCACCGGCCACAGCGATCTCGCCATCGAGTTCGCGCGCCGCGTCACAGAGAAGCGATATATTTTTCGCTGAGTCCCAAAGGCGGCCCGCCGCCAACACCCCGTATTGCTTCGGCGCGGAACGGAATTTCTGGGCATCGCAACCGTTCCAGATTTTTCGCGCCGCGCCCGCCTCGCCATGCAGCCGCTGGAACTCCCGCAAAAAGGCGCCGGTCGGTCCGATCAGCAAATCCGATACCGCAATGGCGTT
>DATARE010000420.1:0-5350 GCA_036264295.1 Micropepsaceae bacterium
ATGCGCGGCGCAGAGTCTTGCGGCAGATCGCCGACAGCTTTCGCCCCGAGAACGCCGCGCTGGCGGACATCGAATGCGCCGGCCTCGACAAGATTCTCTCCGCGATCCTCTCCGAGTTGACGATTGCCATACGCACCGAGCTTTCCCGCTATATCGGCGCCAGCCCAATGCCGTTCAACAGCACGGCGCGGAATTTGGCGATGGACGAAATCGCGGTTGCGCGCCCGGTGCTTGAACGTTCGGCCGCGCTCAGCGACAGCGACCTTTTGGAAATCATAGCGCATAAATCTCAGGAGCATCTGATGGCGGTGACCAAACGTCCCGCGATCAGCGAACAGGTTTCCGGTGCGCTCGTCGAGCATGGCGAAGACCATGTCGTGGCTTCGCTGTTGGACAATGCGAGCGCCAAAATCGACCATCCGACATATGAGAAGATCGCAGTACGGGCCGAAGCCAGCGTGGTGTTGCAGGGCCCACTCGTCCAGCGCAGCACAGTGCCGCTCGATCTCTTGAACGACCTCTATTTCAAGGTGGAAAGCAATCTTCGCCGCGAAGTGCTGCGCCGGTTCAGCACCGCATCTTCCCAGGATTTGTCGGTGGCAATGCTTCTCAGCCGCAGACGTTGGCTGATGAAACATGGCGGGCTTCCGAAGGATTACGAAGCCAGCCGCAGCAGGATCGACGAAATGGCGCGCCGTGGCGACTTGAAACCGCCGGTGCTGGTGCGCTTCCTGCGCGAACATCGGCAAACCGAATTCAAATTCGCTTTCGCAAAGCTCACCGGGACGGATTACGAGCTGATCAACCGGCTCGTCGAACGTCACGACGTGGATGGCGTTGCCATTCTTGCGCGTGCTGCCGGTTTCGACCGGGCGCTGTTCGTAACCGTTGCGCTGATGCTTTCCGGCGCGAACGAAAGAATGGCGGGGGCGGAGACGTTCGGCATGCAATATGAAGCGGTTTCCGCCGAACACGCCCTCAACATCATCCGGATTTGGCGCTCCGGCCCGGAAAGCGCAGGAGATACGCCAGTGTCTCTGGCCTCCTAAACGATTTGTGACGGTGGCCTACGGCTGACTTACAAAAGCGCTTGCATCGGAGATGCATCATTGTGATGGTGGTTGCCTTCGTGGACTTCCACCGGGGGGTGACATGAGCAATCTGGGGCGTCGTCTCAGCGCGGAATTCATCGGAACACTGTGGCTGGTTTTGGGTGGTTGCGGCAGCGCTGTTCTTGCGGCCGCCTTTCCCAATGTGGGAATCGGTTTGCTCGGCGTTTCTTTTGCATTCGGATTGACGGTGCTCACGATGGCCTATGCTGTCGGCCATGTTTCGGGATGTCATTTGAATCCCGCTGTTTCCGTTGGTCTGTGCGCGGGCGGCCGCTTTCCGGCTCACGAACTTCTGCCTTACATCGTGGCACAGGTCTTGGGTGGTATCGCCGGAGCGGCTATTCTGTATTCCATCGCCAGCGGTGCACCGGGTTTCGACCTCGCAGGCGGGTTTGCCTCCAACGGCTATGGCGATCATTCGCCGGGACATTATTCCTTGCTTGCGGCGCTGATTACCGAACTGGTGATGAGTTTCGTATTTCTTTTCGTCATCATGGGTGCGACGCACGGCCGGGCACCGCAAGGATTCGCACCCATCGCAATCGGACTGTGCCTCACGTTAATCCACCTGATCAGCATTCCCGTCACGAACACGTCGGTAAATCCCGCCCGCAGTACGGGGCCGGCTCTGTTTGTCGGTGGCTGGGCTTTGCAGCAGCTCTGGCTGTTCTGGATCGCGCCTCTTGTCGGAGGCGCATTGGGCGGGATCGTTTACCGCTATGTTGGCGGTGAGCAGCCAACGCCCGTCGCGGTAGCAGGCGTCAAGGCGGCGTAAAGCGTCACATTCTCGCAGGCAATCAATAATAGATCGCGCCCGGCATTCCGCCCCCTGCGGCAATGGCATCGCCGTTGATGGCGATGGATTTCGGCGAAGCCAAGAACGCGACGACATCGGCCACTTCTTCGGCCGTCACCAGATGCCGGATCGTGTTCGCATCCGCCATGCGTTTTTCGATGTCTTCGGACGTGACACCGGCAGCTTCGGCACGCCGCAACACCAGACCGGCGGTCTTTTCGGTGCGGGTCACGCCGGGATGCACACAGGTCACGTTGATGCCGCTCGGCCCCAACTCGTCGGCCAGATTCTTGGTAAGCGCGGCCACGCTGATATTGCGTATGGTTCCGATGATGGAGCCAGTCGAGCGCGCCGCCAGGCCGCTGATATTGATGATGCGCCCCCAGCCCGCCTTCTGCATATGCGGGACGGCCTCCCGCGCGCACCGCATATAGCCGAGGACCTTTACGTTGATCTCTGCCCAGAAATTTTCGTTGGTGATCTCGTTCAGCTTGGGGGCCGGAGCTTGTCCCGCAACTTGCGCCGCCAGATTCACCAGAATGTCCAGGCGTCCGAAATCGCTTGCGATGTTCGCAAAGGCATTGCGAACTGCATTGTCTTCGCCGGTATCGGCGCTGTAGGCACGCAGCGTGCGCCCCGATTCGGCGCCGATTTGGGCTGCGGCCGCATCCGCGTCCGGTTTGTTGCGGGCGATCAAAGCGACATCAGCGCCTTCGCGCGCGAGCGTCCGCGCGATCGCCTTGCCAATGCCCCGGCTTCCCCCGGTGACGACAGCGACCTTTCCTTGCAGATTAAGATCCATGTCGAATCTCCTATCCGGCCGGACAGCGATGTGTCGGTTATTCCGCCGGCGCGGGCCGCGGCTTGGCCGACGGCATACCTTCTTCGGTGAATTGCCGCTCCGGATGCATGGCGAACGACATAACGGCGCCAACCAGCAGCACACCAATGGACATGATGAACGGCAAATACCAATTGCCGGTCAGATCGATCACATAGCCTGCGATGGCCGGTGACAGAATTGCCGCCAACGCCGAGCCTGTGTTCATCAGCCCCGCCGCCGTGCCGGAATATTTCGGCGCGATGTCCATGGGAATGGCCCACATAGGCCCGATCACCAGCTCCTCGAAGAAGAATCCGCTCGTGAGACAAATCGCCACGATGTTGATGTCGCGCACATAGAGGATAGGTACCAGCGACAGAAGTGCGCCGGAAAAGCCGAGCACGCTGATCGAGAGCCGCGCCAGCCGCACATTGCCGGTCTTGTGATAAATCGCATCCGAGAACACCCCGCCAAGCGTATCGCCCACCACGCCGGCCAGGAACACGCCGGTGGCGAAAATCGCCGATTGCTTGATGTCCAGGCTGTAGGTGTTCTTAAAGAACAGCGGCAGCCAATTCAGATACAGCCACAGACTCCAGCCATAGCAGAAATAGGTGATCGTCACCGGCCACATGCGCGCCACCAGCGGTCCCCACGGCACGATGGGCTTGGGCCCCTTGGGCCGATGGGGAAGCAGTGCAAGCTCCGCCTGCGTGATGGAGGGATGCTCCTTCGGATCGTCGCGGAAATACCAGAGCCAGACGAACACCCAGATGAAACCGAACGCGCCAACGGCGATAAACGAGCCGCGCCAATCCAGGGCCGCCATCAAGGCCGCGATCAGAAGCGGCGTGGCGGCGTTGCCCAGCCGCGCGAACGCATGGGTGATGCCTTGCGCGAAGCCGCGCTTCTTTGCTTCCACCCAATGCTGCATGGCGCGCGTCGCGGTCGGCAGCGTCGCGCCGACGCCGAAACCCATCAGCACCCGAAGCGCAAACAGCGAATAGAAGTCGAAGGCGAGGCTGGTGAGGATGGTTGCTCCCGCCCACACGATGCCGCTCACGAACAGCGTGCGCCGGGGACCGAAATGATCGGCCGTCCAGCCGCCGATGATCTGGAACAGCAGATAGGGAATGCCATAGGCTGAGAAGATGAGGCCCAGCTGGGTATTGGAAAGCCCGAATTCCTGCTGGATCGGCCCGCCCGCCGTGTTGACGTTCTGGCGCACGATGTAGGTGATGAAATACATCGCGCAGAGAAGGTAGAGAACGATGTTCGTGGTTTTGAAAATACGCGGCATCGTCTTCCCCTTCCCGGAACCTTATTCGGCGGCGCTTTCCATCGGCGCCTTGGCGGTTTGCGCCAGATAATCCATCGCCGCCTGCGCGCCGCCTTTCTTGTGCGGCACCCCTGCAAGCTGAAGCCCCATCTCGACGCCCGACAGCGCGCCCAGGATGGTGAGGTCGTTGGTGTCGCCAAGATGGCCGATGCGGAAGACTTTGCCGGCGAGCTTGGTCAAACCGGCGCCCAGCGACATGTCGAAATTTTCCAGCACCACTTTGCGGAAGGCGTCCGCATCGTGACCGGCCGGCATCAGAATGGCCGTCAAGACCGGCGAATAGCATTTGGGATCGCGGCAGAGGATTTCGAGGCCCCAGGCATTCACCGCCCGCCGCGTCGCTTCCGCGTGGCGGTTGTGGCGGGCGAACACACGGTCCAGCCCTTCCTCGTGCAGCATGTCGATGGCTTCGGCCAGCGCGTAGAGCAAATTGGTCGCCGGCGTATAGGGAAAGAATCCGCTCGCGTTCGGCCCGACCATCTCTTCCCAGGAGAAAAACGATTTCGGCAGCTTCGCGGTTTTGGCCGCCTTCAGCGCCTTTTCGCTGACGGCGGTGAAGCCCAGCCCGGGGGGCAGCATCAGGCCCTTCTGCGAGCCCGCCACCGTGACGTCCACGCCCCATTCGTCATGACGAAAATCGACCGAAGCCAGCGAGGAAATGGTGTCGACCAGGAGCAGTGCCGGATGTCCAGCCGCGTCGATGGCCTTGCGCACCGCAGCAACATCCGATGTCGCGCCGGTCGAGGTTTCATTGTGAACGACACAGACCGCTTTGATCTCGTGGGCCTTGTCCGCGCGCAGCCGCTCTTCGATGGCTTTGGCGTCCACGCCGCCGCGCCAGTCCGATTCGATGAAATCGGGCTTCAGGCCGAGCTTCAGGGCCATGCTCTTCCACAGGGTGGCGAAATGCCCCGTCTCGTACATCAGCACGCGGTCGCCGGGGGACAACAGGTTGGAAAGGGAGGCTTCCCAGGCCCCCGTCCCGGACGAGGGATAGATGATGACCGTGCTCTTGGTCTTGAAAATGGTCTTGATCCCGGACAAAACCCGCTGCCCCAGGCGCTGGAACTCAGGTCCGCGATGATCGATGACGGCCCGGTCCATGGCCCGAAGAATGCGGTCCGGAACAGGGGTAGGGCCGGGGATTTGCAGGAAGTGACGGCCGGCAATTCTGGGGGTGTTCGTCGCCATGGGAGCTCGAAGATAGGGGCTTTGGGAGGCTTTTCTTTCACACGTCCCGCCCTTGTACACAAGGGCGGCTGAATCCATAAGAGGCACAT
>DATARE010000543.1:0-13109 GCA_036264295.1 Micropepsaceae bacterium
CACTCTGCCCCATCCCCCCAGATAGTTAGCGGTTTTTTAGAAGTTAACATAAATGTGATGGGCGGAGAAGATGGCGAATCGGTCATTGCCGCAATCTCGCATTGCAACAGTTTGCCAGCTGCGGGCCGGGGACACCGGTTCAAGAGGTACGCCCATCCCATGGAATTCAAAGGGAAATACACCATTCCAGGCGGCCCGGATGCGGTATGGGCGGCGCTCCATGAACCGGAAATGTTGGCGGCCGCCATCCCCGGCTGCGAAGATGTGGAAAAGCTTTCGGACACGGATTTCCGGGCGCGGACGACGCTCAAGATCGGACCGGTCAGGGCAAGCTTCGAAGGCAGACTGCAGATTCAGGAATTGCCGCCGCCGCCGGGCACGGCCCGCGCATTCGTCATCAAGGGCGAAGGCCGTGGCGGCGGAGCCGGTTTTGCGCGGGGCGAATCCGCGGTCCGGCTTTCCGTAGATGGCGCGGGCACGGTGCTCGAATATGACGCCAAGGCGACAATCGGCGGGCGCGTCGCACAGGTGGGCCAGCAATTGATCGACGGCACGGCCAAATCGCTGGCCGATGAATTCTTCGCAAAATTCGCCGTTCTCATGCGGGCGCAGGCCGCATCCCCCGTTCCGTCCCGCGCCTCATCGCGCCGAACGCCCAGACATGCGCCCAAGGAAGAAGGGTTGGCGCCCCAAATATGGGTGGCGGGCCTTGTAGGCATCGTCATCATTCTGCTGATCGTCTTTTCCATTGTGCTTTAGGGCGGCCTCGTCCTAGTGATCTGCTTGCAAAGGCGGAGGAAGCATGACGGCGCTGTCTCTCATCGTGAATGGCAATCCCGTGGAGGCCGAGATCGAGGATCGCACCCTGCTGGTGCATTTCCTGCGCGATACTCTGAACCTGACGGGCACCCATGTCGGCTGCGATACCAGCCAATGCGGTTCGTGCGTTGTGCATGTGAGCGGGCGTGCGGTGAAATCCTGCACGATGTTTGCGGTGCAGGCGCAGGGTGACACCGTCACCACCATCGAAGGGCTCGCACCGGAAGGTTCCCTGCACCCTGTGCAGGCAGCGTTCCAGGAACATCACGGTCTGCAATGCGGCTTCTGCACGCCCGGCATGATCATGACGGCGGTGGACCTGCTCAGCCGCGACAAACATCCCGATTCCGCAACCATCCGCCGCGAACTGGAAGGCAATATCTGCCGCTGCACCGGCTATCTGAATATCATCAAGGCCATTCGTGCCGCCGCGGAAGCGGTCTGAACCATGTACACCGCGCCCTTTCGTTATCTCCGTCCCGCGACCCCAGCCCAAGCCGAGGATCTGTTCCGGCAATCGGCGGATGCCCGCTATATCGCAGGCGGCCAGACGCTGATCCCCACGATGAAGCAGCGCTTGGCCGCACCCGCCGATGTGATCGATATCGGACGCATTGCCTCGCTGGATTTCATCCGCCGTGATGGGAACACGCTCGTCATCGGGGCGGGAACATGCCACGCCGACGTTGCGGCATCGGATGTGGTGCGCGGCGCAATTCCGGGGCTCGCCGCGCTTGCCGGCGAAATCGGCGATCCCGCCGTGCGGCACAAAGGCACGCTCGGCGGTTCGGTGGCCAACAATGATCCGGCTGCGGATTATCCTGCCGGCGTCCTCGCCTTGGCGGCCACGGTGAGAACGACAGCGCGCACAATTGCCGCCGATGAATTTTTCACCGGCATGTTCGAGACCGCCTTGAACCCGGGCGAGATCATCACCGAAATTGCGTTTCCCCTGCCCCGCCGCACTGGCTATGCGAAATTTCCCAACCCGGCATCACGCTATGCGATGGCCGGCGTGTTCGTGGCGGATTTTCCGGATGGCGTGCGTGTCGCCGTTACCGGCGCGGCAGCTTGCGTGTTCCGGTTTGCGGAAATGGAAGCGGCGCTTACGAAGAATTTCTCGCCTGAGGCGATTGCGGGAATTTCGATTCCGCCCGATGGGCTCAATTCGGATCTTTTCGCTTCGGCCGAGTATCGCGCCAATTTGGTGGGTGTAATGGCCAAGCGCGCAATCGCGGCGGCAATGCTATAGTGGCGCCTATGGACGAAACATCTTCCAATGCAGCCGCCGATCCGCTGGCTTCCGCCGCGGTATGGATTGCGGCGCAGCGCAAGGTGGCGCTTGCCACGGTAACGCGCACCTGGGGCTCCGCGCCGCGCCCCGCCGGCAGCCAGATGGCGGTGCGCGACGACGGCGCCTTCACCGGCTCGGTTTCCGGCGGCTGTGTCGAAGGTGCTGTCATCGCCGAAGCGCGGAACGCGCTTGCCGACGGCAAGCCGCGCAATCTCAAATTCGGCGTCAGCGATGAGGATGCCTGGGCGGTCGGACTCGCCTGCGGCGGCACCATCGAAGTCCATGTCGAACCCGTGCTCGACGCATCGCATCAGGCACTTATTGCGGAGCTGGAACGCGCGCGCGATGCCAGGCGTGCCGTTGTCCTCGCCACCGATCTTTCCAGCGGCGAGAACCGGCTGGTTTATCCCGACGCCGGTTCGCCAGATGCGCTGGTTGCCGCGGCGGCTGTGCAGGCGCGCCGGGATCAAAGCGCGAGCGTGGAAATGGACGCCCGGTCCTGGTTTCTGACCGTCTTCAATCCGCCGCTCGATCTCGCGATCATCGGTGCGGTCCATATTGCTCAGCCCCTGTCACGCATGGGCGCGCTTGCCGATTATGCCGTGCGTATTATCGATCCGCGCACGGCCTTCGCATCCGCCGAACGCTTCCCCGGCATAAAGCTGGTCCATGAGTGGCCGGAGGATGCGCTCGCCTCCCAACCTTTGACCCCGCGCAGCGCCATTGTCGCGCTTACGCATGATCCGAAATTCGACGATCCGGCCCTTATCGCCGCGCTGAGATCACCGGCTTTTTACATCGGGGCGCTGGGTTCGCGCACCACCCACGGGCGGCGCCTTGAACGTCTGAAGGCGGCGGGGTTCTCGGAAACGGAACTTGCCCGCATTCACGGACCGATAGGATTGGACATCGGTGCCCGTTCTCCGGCCGAAATCGCGGTTTCCATCCTGGGCGAAATGACGGCGATTCTGCGCAAAAGGTAAAAAAAAGCTGGGCGGGAAGGGATTGGGGGACCGCCCAGCTCTGAAGTTCATGCGCGAAGTGAACACGTAGCTTTTCAAGAAAACCCCAATAGCGTCCCAGAGCTTTCTCGAAATCACGGTAAAGCGCATCGCTCTTTGCCGTTTTCCGCGAGATGACATAGTTTGCGACAGGTTCGCGCTTGCGGCCCGGGAGCGGTTCAGGATGGTTAGCAGCAGCCCAAATAGGACAAAGCCGGTGCCAGAAGTCGGCGTCCAGCCCCATATCCTGGTCGTCGATGACGCGCGGGACATCCGGGAACCGCTGGTTCGTTATCTCAAGGAAAGCGGTTATCGCGCCTCCGCGGCCGATGGTGCTCAAGCCGCGCGTCGGCTGATGCGAACCTCTGCCATCGACCTCGTAATCCTCGACATCATGATGCCGGGGGAAGATGGCCTGTCGCTGTGCCGCTCCATTCGCGAAAATTCCGGCATTCCCGTCATCATGCTGACCGCGCGCGGCGAGGAGCTCGACCGGATTGTCGGCCTGGAAGTGGGCGCCGACGATTATGTGGCAAAGCCTTTCAACCCGCGCGAACTCTTGGCCCGCGTCGGCGCCGTTTTGCGCCGCACCAACACGCTGCCCCCGCGTCTGCGCGGCCCGACCGCCGAGCGCTACCGGTTCGGCGAATGGGTTTTCAATGCCGCCCAGCGCGAAATCGTCGGGCCGGAAGGTCTGGCGTTGCCGCTATCGAGCGGCGAGTTCAAGCTGCTGATGGCGTTTTTGGAGCGGCCCAAAGTGGCGCTCTCCCGCGAGCAATTGCTCGACCTGACCAAGGGCCGCGATGCGGAGGTGTTCGACCGTTCCATCGACAACCAGGTCAGCCGGCTCCGTAGGAAAATCGAATTGGACCCCAAGAATCCGCGCTATATTAAAACCGTCTGGGGCGGCGGTTACATGTTTACATCGGATGTGGAGGTCCTCTGATGCGTGCGTTCACGACGCTCAGGTCCCAATTCGTCGCAGTGGTGGCCGCGGCGGTTATTCTTTCCAATCTCGCCGTGGTGGCGATTTTGGAAATCGGCCGCGAAGGCGAATTGCAAACGGCGCGTCTCAACGCCGCCGTCGATCGCATCGCGGCGGTGTTCCGCTACATCATCACGATACCGCCCTCGCAGCAGGATTCGGCGGTTGCCGCACTCAGCGGAAACCTCTTTCATTATTCCATCACTCAGACGCCGCCTTTCACCGCCTCAAGCATGAGCGAAGAAGAAAGGCAGATGGCGGCCGATCTTTTGGCCGGCGAGCGTTTGAAGAACATGGATCCGGCCCGCGTGCGCCTGACCCACCAAAGCGGACCGGCGCTCAACAATGACGGCGCGGCATTCGAGATCACGCAGCCGCTGCCTTCCGGTGATGGATGGTTGACCGCGCAATTCGCGCGCCCCCCCACACCCTCGCCCGCGCCCGCGATTTTGATCGCCGCCGCCTTGGGCACGATCCTCACCGGCGTCGCCGCCGCTTGGCTCGCGGGGCGCGTTTCGCGGCCGCTCTCGGCGCTCACCTTCGCGGCCGATGCCGTGGCGCGCGGACGCAAGGCCCCGCGGCTGTCGGCAAACGGTCCGGACGACATCCGGCGGGCTTCCGAAGCCTTCAACGAAATGAGCGATCGCGTCACCCGCACGCTGGAAAGCCAGCGCCAACTGCTTTCCGCCGTGGGCCATGATTTGCGTACGCCGCTGGCGGCCATGCGGATCACCGCCGAATTCGTGCAGGATGCGGAGGTGCAGGATCGCCTGACGCGCAACCTCGACGAGCTGCAATCCATGACGGAAGCCGTGTTGTCGGCCGCGCGTGCCGGCCCCGGCGAGGAACAGCGCCGGGTCGATCTCGCCACATTGATCGAAAGCGTGTGCGACGATCTGATCGAGCTCAACCAGCCCGTTCAGGTGAACATTCAGGGGCTCGCGCCTTGCAGCTGCCGGCCGAATGAAATCCGTCGCGCGGTACGCAATCTGATCGAGAATGCGGTGCGCTATGGCGGCGCAGCCAGGGTGACGTTGAAGAACGAACCCGATTTCTTCGTCGCGACCATAGAGGACGATGGTCCCGGAATTCCCGAAAACCGGCTCGAAGAGGTGTTCGAGCCCTTTGTTCGGCTGGAGGAATCGCGCAATGCCGCCACGGGCGGGTCCGGGCTTGGCCTTACGCTTGCCCGTTCCATCGCGCGCGAACATGGCGGCGACGTGGTGCTGGAAAACCGCAAAAACGCCGGGCGTATCGTGGGCTTGCGGGCTTCCTTGCGGCTCCCGCGCGAGAAGGCGCGCGCCAAAGCCGACGCGATTGGGGGCAAGGTTGCCCCGGAGGCTGCGGCCACCTAATTTCTGCCCATGCAGTTCGGGACCATTCCGCTTCGCGATGCCGAGGGGGCCATTCTCGTGCACTCTTTGCGCGCGGGCGGGCGCCTGTTCAAGAAGGGCCGCATTCTCGGAAGGGCGGAGCTGGAAGCGCTGGAAGCATCCGGCATTGCCTCGGTCATGGCCGCGCGGCTGGAGCCGGGCGATGTCCCGGAAGACGTGGCAGCCACGAATATCGCCCAAGCCTTTGCCGGGCCGGGCGCGAGATTGAGTGCAGCCTTCACAGGCCGCACCAATCTGTACGCGGAGCAATCCGGCCTGGTGGTGTTGGACCCTGCAGTGGTCGATGCCGTCAATGGAATCGATGAATCGGTAACGCTGGCAACGCTGGCGCCCTATACCGTGGTGGCGCCCGGCGAAATGCTCGCCACCGTCAAGATCATTCCCTATGCCGCGCCGGAATGGGCGGTCGCGAACGCCATCACCGCCGCGCGCGCGGGTCCCATTCGTGTTGCGCCCTTCCAACCCAAACGCGTCGCATTGATTTCGACACAGCTCCCCGGCCAGAAGCCTTCTCTGCTGGACAAGAACCGTTCGGGATTGGAGGCGCGGCTTGGGCCGTTGGGCGGATCGCTCGTGTTCGAGCGGCGCACGGCGCACGAGGCGCAAGCGGTTGCCGAAGCGCTCAAGACCGCGCAAGCCGAACGGCCGGATCTGCTGTTCGTGTTCGGCGCGTCAGCCATTACGGACCGGCGCGATGTCATACCCGCCGGAATCGTTGCGGCCGGTGGCACGGTCTTGCACTTCGGCATGCCTGTCGATCCGGGCAATCTGCTGCTGCTCGGCGATTTGGCGGGCCGTCCGGTGGTCGGGCTCCCCAGCTGCGCCCGTTCGCCCAAAGTGAATGGCTTCGATTTCGTGCTGCAGCGACTTTTCGCCGATATACCGGTGACAGCGGCCGATATCATGCGCATGGGGGTCGGCGGGCTGTTGCAGGAGATTCCCAGCCGCCCGCAACCGCGCGATGCCGAGAACGGCAATTTGCGCGCACCCCGCATCGCCGCACTCGTGCTCGCCGCTGGTTTGTCGTCGCGCATGGGGTCGAACAAGTTGCTTCAGGAATGGCGTGGCAAACCGCTGCTGCGCTGGGCGGTGGAAGCCGCGCTGGCGAGCGACGCCAGCCCGGTGATCGTGGTCACCGGCAACGAAGCCGCGAAGGTCGAGACCGCTTTGAAGGGACTGGACGTTCGATATGTGCACAATGGCGATTATCGTAGCGGGCTTGCCTCATCGCTGAAGACCGGGATCGCGGCCGTCCCCGATTCCGCGGACGGAGCCATCGTGCTTCTCGGCGACATGCCCGAAATCAATGCGAGCGTCATCGACCGCATGATTGCCGCGTTCTCACCGGCGGACGGTCGCGCCATTTGCATCGCAATTCACGAACGCCGGCGCGGCAATCCGGTGTTGTGGTCCCGAGCGTTCTTTCCCGAGATCGCGACACTGTCGGGAGATGAAGGCGCCAGACGGCTGCTCGCCCAACATGAGGAGCTTGTATGCGAGATCGACGCGGATAGCGGCGTGCTGCGCGATATCGACACGCCGGAGGCGCTGGCGGCCTTGCGCGCAACAGACAGTGCGAACGTATGAGCGATCCGCTTTACGCCAAGGATTTGCTGCGGCTGGCGGCAAACGCGATTGGTGCGGGTCGGCTCACGCCATGCGACGCGGAAGGCAGTGCCCATAATCCCACCTGCGGCGACCGCGTTTCGGTGACATTGCGTCTGGACCAAACGGGCCACATCACCGACATGGCGCATGACACCAAGGCGTGTGTCTTGGCGCAGGCCTCGGCCTCGATTCTGGGCGCCCATCTGTCAGGCGCGGATGAAGCGGCCGTGCAGAGCTTGCGCACGCAGGTGAGTGCGATGCTGCGCGAGGGCGGCACACCGGACGCTCCTTTCACAGAGTATTCGGTCCTGGCGGGCGCGGCAACATTCCGTAACCGGCACAGCTGCGTGCTGCTGCCCATCGACGCCGTGCTGGATGCCTTCGCGCAGCCGGAAAAACCGCCTTTATGAAGCGGTGTTGGCCTCCCGTTTCGCACGCAGGCGAAACAGACCGGCCAGCCCCAGCCCCGAAAGCAATATTGCGATGCTCGCCGGTTCCGGAATCGGATCTGGCGCCAGGAAGCCGCCTCCGGCCAATTGATATCTTTTGCCGCCGAGATATGCGTTTTCGGCGTCGTAAGGGTTGTAATAAATATCGTACCCGTTGCCGACGATGTTCGTGATGTCGTCGCCCACGAATATGGCGCCAAGAAGCTTCTTCACATAAAACGCGCCACCGCCTGGTGCGCCACTTCCCAGCACGATCTGGTTGCCATCATCGATTGCCAATTCGCCCCAGGCGAAATTGTCGAGATAGCCCGCGATAGTCTGGCCAAGATCCTCACCCGCCAGCAGCAGGTCGTGCAAAGTCCCGGTGGCGCCGGTGAATTCAAGAAAAGCACCGGACGTGTCCCACAGCGTCTTCTGTGTGCTGTGGTTGAGGAAATTGCCCCCGACCTTGTACAGATCGCCATCGGCGGCCTGAATGGAGCCTGTGGAGTCGATCGACAGATCGCCGAACATCAAGGTGGCGGGGTCGCTTTTCAACGTGCCGCTGACGATCAGGCTTCCCCCAAACCCGACGGTCGTGTCGTTGACGTCGAGCGTGGCCCCGAACGCAATCGCGCCGCCGCTCGAATAGGTTTGGGCATTGTTTACCGACCAATGCCCTGCATCGACGTTCAGCGTTTCGATATTGCTGATTGCGCCCAACGTCCCGTTGCCCGTGCCGGCCAAGTGGAGCGTATCGCTGCCACCGCCGCCATTGATCGCACCCGTCGAAGACCCGGTGTAGAGGTTCACGGTGTCGGCGCCATCACCCATGACAACGCTGCCGATGATCGTTCCCTTGTTGGTAAGCGTGTTGGAGACGGTGCTGTTGACAAAGACCGCTTCCCCATTCTTGCCTTGGATCGTCCCCTCATTGGTGATCGTGACGGCGCCGAACGCCGGACCCAAATTGGAATCGTCGACCGTGATCCCGCGCTGATCGCTTACAATCGTGGCGCCGACGCGATTGGTGATGGAGCCGCCGCCAATGGCAATGGCCTCATTGAGATTGGGGCTCGACGACAAACCCACCGCTTTGATGGTTCCCGAATTGTCGATCGCGGCGAGCCGGTCAATGTCGATGCCGTCTGCATCGGCACCGCCTACTGCGTTGCCGATGATTTGCCCGGTGCTGGCATTGGTCACCGACATGATCGGCGAATTGGCCGTGGAATCGATGTTCAGGCCGGAGCCCGCGAGTCCTTGGATCGTGCCCTCATTGTAAACGGCGACCGCTTCCTTGCCGGTGATGCCGTGCCGGGCACCGGTAATGGAACTCGTGCTGCCGAAATTGTTCACCGTTCCCGATTTGCCGGGGTCCTGAAAATCGATGCCGTCATTGCCGGTGTCGCCCGTGGTGTTGCCGCTGATCGATCCATAATTGTTGATGGTCGCGCCGTTGCCGGGGCGCAAACCATCGGCATCGGCCGAACTCATGACGCCGGTGGCGAAATTGTTGATGGTGACGGTGCCGGTGGTCGAAGTGTTCGCGTTGAAATCGATCGCCTGGCCGTTGGTGTTGCCGTTCGAACCGGTGGAACTCATCGTCCCATAATTGTTGACGGTCACCGTGCCGGTGCCGATGGATTTGTTGATCCGGAAGACGTCGTTTCCCGATGTGATCGTCGCGCCCGTATTGTTGGTCAGCGTGAAGCTGCTGCCGGCGGCCGTAAAATTCATGTCGATGGCGCGGCCGGAACTCGAGCCGTTGTTGAAACTGTTTTGGATCGTCCCTGAGTTCGTCAGGCTGGGGCCGCTACCCGTGGATCCTGTCCAGGTCACAGTCGGAGTCGATGTATTGGAGAAAAGCGTCGCGTTGGTGCCTACCGCGCCCGTATCGGTGCCGCTCAGGCTTTTGGGGGCTGTATCCGTGGTGTTGTTGGGAACGCTGAACGATGCGGCCCAAGCACCTGAGGCCGTGCTCAGAAGAAGCACCGGCATAAGCAATGACACGCGGCGAATCTTCGCCACGACACAATTCACAGGCATGCTGACCCCCACTCAATTTTGATGGGGGCACCGTAAAGACGCTTTGTGAAAGGCCGATGACATCGGCGCGTTGCCGCTTGCAAATTGCAAGGCAGCTCAGGGCGATAGAGATTACTTACACGTCATCTGCTCGTGCGACGATGCGCGATAAGAGGCCGTAGCCCACGGCATCCTGCGCGCCGATCCAGAAATTGCGGTCGGTGTCTTCGACCACTTTCTCGTAAGGCTGACCGGTTTCGCGCGCGATGATCCGATTGATGCGCTCGCGCATCTTGATGATTTCCTCGGCCTCGATGGTGATGTCGGAGGCCTGCCCCGTGACGCCGCCCAAAGGCTGATGCAGCAGGAAACGCGTGTTGGGAAGGCAGAAACGGTTTTCTTTGTCCGCACCCAGGAAGATATGGGCGCCGGCGCTCGCCACCCAGCCGGTGCCGATCATCTTCACGCGCGGACCGCAAAAGCGAATCATGTCGTGGATCGTGTCACCCGATTCCACATGCCCGCCGGGGGAATTGATGATGACCCGGATGTCGCCCTTCCCCTCGGCGGCGTAAGCGATCAATTGGCCGCAGACGCGTTCGGCCACCTTCATGTCGATTTCGCCAAATATCAGCACCGTGCGCGACTTGAACAGTGCCTGCTGCACCGGCGCCATGGGCTGCTCGGGCTTCATGCCCTCGTTTTCTTTCTTCTCTTTCTCGTCGTCGTCATCGAGCCATGCAGGCAGAATTCTTGTCATTTCGGATGTCCTAGCGGTGGGCTGAAGGGCCGCAATCTAACGAAAGGTGGCGATGCCATCAAAGATCGGCAAGGGCGGTAGACCATGAGAGAGCCGCCGCCGACAAGGAAAAACTCCGCCGGAGCGTCAGGCGAGGGGCGAGAGAAGCCAAACAAAGGCCGACACCAGCACAAAAAGGACGCTTGCGCCGGCAAGGCCCAGGACCGGATCGCTCGGAAAGCGGGTCCCCGGACGGCGGCGGCGCTCATAGGCGGCAAAACCGGCCGCTGCGAAGGCCACCAGCAATGCCAGCCCGGCATAAGATTCGGGACGCTTATAGAGTGCCAACGGGCTATAGGTCCCGCTGCTGAGCATGAGTTCGCCATTCACCGCCACCGCGGTCAAATTGCCGTCCGCGCTCGTCCAGTAGCCCCCAGGTTTGGCTGCCAGGGTCGCGTTCTGGGCACCCGTGAGGATCAGGGCTGCGCCTGGCCCTGCCCGCACATAAAGCCGCCGTCCAAGCATCAGTGGCGCCGCGCGATTTGCCTCGCTGGACGCCGGTTCGTAACGCCCCGAGACCCGCTCCGCATCGCTTTGCGCCGGTGCAGCGGCCGCCGTCGGAGCTACGGTCGCCGCTTTGCGCGCAGGCATCAGATGGTCGAACAGCCCATTGTCGAGCGCGCGCCAGAATTGCGCATCGGGGCGCCCTTCGGCGGCGATGAGATAGCTCAGCTTTGATTCCGGAACCACGACGAGCCGCGCCAAAACCTCGCCGGCGCCGCCATCGTGCTGCAACGCACGCCAGCCATTGCGCTGGATTTGCGTAAATCCGTAGGACGCGCCCGGCAATGCCGGATGCGAGGTGAAATGCACCGCTTCCATCGAATCGACCGTTGGCGGCATCAGAGCACGTCCATTTTGAAACGCGCCGCCATTCACCAGAACGATCATGAGACGGCTCAGATCGGCGATGTTTGTCTCCAAGCTGCCGTCGCGAACAGCCGTCGCGCGCATGCCAAGCGGCTGTGCGATATTCTTCGCCAGATAATCGGGCCATGGCGCGCCCGAGGTCTTTTCCACGGCCTGAACCGCCAAAGACGGGTCGCCGGCCTGAAATGTCAGCACCTGTGCCAGCGTCATGCCGCGCGTGCCGGATTCGCCCAAGGCTTTCCCAATATCGCCATCCAGCATCAGGCGGCGCTGTTCCACCTGCTGCATCGCCGCCACGGCACCGAACACATCGGCGAGGACGCCTGCAGCGAATTTCGTATCGGGCGTCAACGACCCGAAATTCCTTTGGAGCAATACGTGATCGTCTTTTACGACCACCATTGCGATCCCCCTCACATCGCCGCTCACCATCAGGCCCTGCATCATCCCTGAAGCGAAATTGTCCGCCTCTTGGCTCGCGGACAGCACCACGGGAATAGCGCCTGTTTCGATCTTGGTCGTGGGTGCGGCGACTGGCGGCCGGTTCAAAAGATCGGGCGCAATGTCGCTCTGCGCGGCCGCATCCTGGCCAGCACAAAAAACCACTCCGGCCAGAATGCCGGCAACGAATGCGCGTGAGAAAGACAATCGGGAACGTGTGGGGTTCGATTTGCGGCCGGAACTTAGCATGGTGAATCGCCAGAGTAAGAGCGCTTCCCTTCGGTGGTGACATGACGGATGATTAACCGGGGGGAATTGGAGGTGCGCGTGCGCGGCAAGATCATCGCTGTGACAATTCTGGTGGTTCTGACGGGCTGCATGAGTCTCCGTCCTGCTCCGATGAAGACGCCCTACGTCGTGTTCTTCGTACCCGGTACAACCCACCTGACACCCGAGGCCGAGCAGATCGTCCGCCAAGCTGCCGGAATGGCCCTGGAGAGCAGAGTCTCGAAAATCGAAGTTGCGGTTCCGCGGGATACGCCGGGAGGCGCTTCGCTGGTCGAAGGACGGTTCACCGCGATTCAGAATCTGATGTCGGCGGCCCGAGTCGATCTGAAGTTACTGGCACGGGCCGATCTGTCCCAGGCTGGTGCGAGCCTGCCCGGCGCCGCCGACCGGGCCGAAGTCAGGCTGGTGCCTTAGCGTCCATCAGCCGAATTTTGCCAAGTCGTAGGAAGCATCCGACCATTGCTTGGCCAGTTCGGAATGATCGTAACGCCGCCGCCCATTGGCTACCGCAATGACCTGACCAATATTGGGCTGGTTGCGCCCCCGCGCGGTTTGATCGTTGGTGCGGACCGTTTCCTTCATCTCTGTCTCCCGCAACCGAAGATCCGGTTCAGAATAGAACGCTTGAAGGGTAGTCCAGGGGTCCATGCAAAACAGCCTAGGGCAATCCGGTAAACAACTGGTCTACGCCCGGCCAGGCTCCGAGCGGCCGCGCCGCTACGTCATTCGACGCATCCCGGCCGTTTCGGGTACGGTTAATATTGCGGCATGCGTGACTCCGGCCGAGATATCGCCGACTTTTATCGGGACCTTGCCGACCGCCTGGCCGCGGTGCCAGGTGAGCTCCCGCGCGGAACGCTTATCAGCGAAGAATTGGCCGCGTTCTTGACGAATGCCGCGCGTGAAATTCGAGAAGACGCGAACACAATTGCCAAGCGCATATCCGATTTCGATCCGGTGCACCGCTGGGCCATGCTCAAAGACGATGCCGAACGGGCGCAAAAAGTTCAAAGCCAGTACTCGCGCTTTAGCTTGCGCGTTTAAATCTCTTATTGCCCCGCTTCCGACTGATAAACTCGCAAGTCGTAGTTCCGCACGTCAGGTTCCCGCCGCACTTGTCAAGTTGCGCCTTGTGATAACAAAGCGTTATAGTT
>DATARE010000479.1:0-3865 GCA_036264295.1 Micropepsaceae bacterium
GTCTTACCGCGAAATAGACGTGGACCATGGTTAAGGCGATCAGCCCGACGCCGGCCAAGCCATGCAGCACGTACATCAAGCCCCAGGTCATGTCGCCAAACAGGTAAGGATTGCGCGTGAAAAAAGGCGTACGCACCCGGAACATCATAAAGATTCCGGTAAGCGTCGCAGCCAGTCCCGCCAATACGATCACGCCATGATAAGCCTTGTTCTCGAGCGGATACTTGGCAAATTTTCGAGGCTCCGGCGCGGATTGTCCTAAGGCTCTGCGCAATCTCCGGGAGGCGTCCTCGATATCCGCCTTATCCGGCCAGATCGCCCAGAAATCCATAAAGAAGGATGCGTGGATGATGTGAAAAATTATCGACGCAGTCAAAACCACGCCTGCTATCCAATGCCAGGTTACCCAGGCGAACTGCACTCCTACTTTCGGGAGAAACGCCGTGAACAGCAGCACGAACATGGCGATGGCCATGATCCAATGGAACAATCTCGCGGCCAGCGAGTGCCTTTGAATTCGCTCGGGCAGTCTTCGAGCGAGATCCGGCGGCACGGCTCCGGTGTGCTCCGGCGTAGCCCAATACCGGACGTAAATGGCATGCACGACCAGAAACACTAAGCCTCCGATCGCTGAAACCCACAGCAGGAACCACGCGATGTGGATCGGGACGTCCTGTCCCCAGGGGCTTTTGGCCCATTCTACTAAGCCCACGTTGTTGCCTCCTTCTCACCGCGAATCGCGCGCTTCACCAAGTTTCTTAGCAAGGGAACTTTGTAACCGTTATGCTGCAAGGGTTGTGCACCCTGTATCGCCAACTCGCCGGCCATCTGGGCGGTGGCCTCATCGCGGGACTTGCCCCGAATGGCGTCTTCCACCTGCCGCAGACGCAGCGGGCGCGCGGCTACTCCATTTGCCGCAATCCGGATTTGCTGAATGTTGTCTCCAGAGAACTTGGCCGCGGATGCGATATTGACCAGCGGGAAGTCCCACACCTGCCGGTCGCGAATCTTCTCGAAATAGAATTGCGCACCGGCCCACTCTGCCGGAATCCGGATTGCCGTCAACAGGTCGCCGGGATGGAGCACGGTCATGCGCGTGATGTCGGTGGCGGGCACCATGAAGTAATCCTCCGCATTCACCACTCGCTCGCCCCGGGAACTCCGGATGACCATCTTTGCGTCGAGCGCGATGAGGGCCGGCGCGGTGTCCGACGGATTGACGGCCACGCAGCGGTCCGCACCTAGAATGGCGTGCTCGCGATTAATGGCGGTTGGCGTATCGGCGAAGCAGACGTTGCCGCCCGCGCGATAGCATTTCCAGCCGGCGCGGTAGTACCAGCAGCGCGTGTCCTGCGACACGTTGCCGCCGATGGTTCCCTGATTGCGGATCTGCGGCGACGCGGCGGCTTCAGCGGCTTCGAGCAGAATACTATATCGCTCGCGCACCAGGGGATGACGCACCACTTCGGTAAGCGTCGTCATGGCGCCGATCTCGAGCCCGCCCGCAGCCTCGCGAACGCCCGTCAGCTCCTTGATCTGGCTCAGGTCGACGACAGCTTTGGGGCGCTTGATGCGATCCTTCAGCCAATCGAAACTATCCAGACCGCCGGCCAGCACCCACGCGTCCGAGCCGTGCTGGGAGAGCAAGGCCAGGGCGTCTTCTATGGTCGCCGGCTGAAAGAGTTCGAACGCCGGCATTACGTCGTGAATCACAGCCATGTTCTGTTCTCCTTAATCCCTTTCCTGTGGTTGGCTAAATGTGAGCCGTCAGCCCGTCTTGAGAGGCGCGGCCTGCTTCGAGCGATGCCAGAATGATGTCTGCCGTCACCGGCGCACGCCGGAAAATCTCATCGCCTAATGCGTCTGAGAGAGCATTCAACACCGACGCGCATCCCGCGCCCACCGGGGGTTCGCCGATGCCGCGCGCGCCGACCGGCGTTTCCGGATCAGGAATCCCAACGGCTTCCCACGCCATCTTGGCTGGAATGTCCAAGATCGTAGGCGGCCGATTGTAGTGGAAACGCTTGGCGAGCGCTACCCCGTAATGCTGATCGTAGACCCACTTCTGGCCCAGCGCATGGCCGAAGCCCAAAGTAGATCGTCCCAGCACCTGCCCGCCGAAAGCGCGCGGGTGGATCACGATGCCGACATCGGCAACTCCGAGGTAATCGACGATACGGTACTTGCCGGTCTCGGTGTCCACTTCGACTTCGGCAAAACCAGCGACGTAAGAATTGGTCACGCCATCGTGCGGGTATTTGTCCTTGGCGACGGCCATCAGTCCCTGCCCAGCGAGCGCCGCGGCAGAGGCTTTCGTGAATTTATTTATTTCGGGCGGCACTTCGTGACCGTCGTAGATGCCGCCAAGTTTGATGGCACGGTCAGCGGCCTGGGCCAATGTCAGCCCGGCCCCGCCGCCTTTTCTGAACACACGGCCACCGGCGACTTCGTAGT
This sequence comes from Micropepsaceae bacterium, assembly GCA_036264295.1. Taxonomy (GTDB): domain Bacteria; phylum Pseudomonadota; class Alphaproteobacteria; order Micropepsales; family Micropepsaceae; genus CAIYRG01. The sequence goes on from DATARE010000479.1 coordinate 2,455, forward strand.
CTTCGGGTTTGCCGCCGAGATCCATGGCTGCGATCTGCTGCAATTTGTTCTTGGCGTCCGTCGCTGCCGCATGCGCGGCGCGGGTCATCGCGTGGATGGTCTGGCTGCCTCCCGAAGGGCAGGTCCAGGGGAGGTTTTTGGCGGTGTTCCCCCAGGCGATTTCGCATTTGTCCCACGGCACGTCGAGCATCTCGGCAACCACGCGATGCACATCGATCACGGATTCGGTTCCCAGATTCCCGACGCCGGATTGGATATATAGCCGTCCATCTGGCTTGATAACGAACAGGCCGTCGAAGCCGACGGTGCCGGCCGAGTAGGCGCTTACCGCCACACCCACGCCACGCACTTTCGAGCCGCTGCGTTTGGGCTGCGCTTTCCTCTCGTCCCAGCGGAACAGTTCTGCGCCGCGGTCGAGCGCCTCTTTGACAAAGGCGCTGGTGACATGGTCGCGTTTGCCTTTTACGGGTCCGCCAATGGGAGCCTTTCCAGCAGGTGCATTTATGCGCCGGATGGCAACTTGATCCACACCCAGCTTGCGTGCGGCTTTGGCGAGCACCGGTTCCATGATCACCACGCCCTGCATTCCGCCCGGCTGGCTTTGCGCGCTGCGCGGCGGGGTGTTGGTCATCACCGTCACACCGCGCCACCGCATGGCTTCGGGTTGGTAGCACAGCGATACAATGCGTCCCGCGCTATTGGGATCGTTCTGCGGATCGTAGGGACCGTTATCGCAGATCACAAACATATCGAGCGCAGTGATCTTGCCTTCTTTGGTGAATCCCACCTTCATGCGGCCATGAAAGCCGGGACGAGCGCGGCCGATGTAATGCTCTTCCTCGCGGGAGATGCGCATCATGACCGGCGCATTGACCTTTTTAGACAGCAGCGCGGGAATGATGAGCGAAATTCCGCTGGTTACCTTGCTGCCGAATCCACCGCCGGTGTATTCGCTGATCACAACCACGTTGGTCGGGTCCATGCCCAGCCAGCGCGCGATCGCGGGGACAGTCTGAGCGGTACTCTGCGTCGAGCAATGCACATAAACTTTGCCGTTCTGCCAATAAGCCATCGAGGTGCGGGTTTCCATACATTGATGGCTAGTGTTCGGCGTGACAAAAGTTTCGTCCAGAACCAGAGATGCGTTCTTGAAGCCGGCTTCGAGGTCGCCGAAGGACCATTCATCGGTCGCCTTCCCCATCGGAAGCTTGCCTTCCTTGGCATCGGCGAACTGCGCTTCCGTCCATTTGAATTCATGCACCTCAGGAGGCGGGGGGCCGGCCGGTTTTGCTCCCGGCGCGGGCGGCGGCGGTACGGGGCGCACCCATACGTTGCCCTCGATGCGCGGGTTCGGACCGCCGGGCCGGAGAGTCACCAGGGGATCGACGACGAACGGCAGACGTTCGAAGTC
>DATARE010000548.1:0-1635 GCA_036264295.1 Micropepsaceae bacterium
CACTAGTTTTGATCCAATGAGACCGGTTCCGCCAATGACTACGATTTTCATGACCGTCCTCTCCTTATGCTCGCGATCGAGCACGTTGAGTCCGAAATGTCTCGGAGATGAGTGATTTACATCTCAAATTGTGGTCACCGATTTAGCCCCGAAGCTACTTCACCGGAATCAGAACAGGGGCACCTTTGTCTTTGAGCAAGAACACCACGAACTTGGCTGGCATCGTCTTGCTCGCGTTGCGACCAACGGTGTGAATATCGTTGGGGCCTTCATAAAACGTCTGTCCGGCCGTGAGGGTTGTGGGCGTTTCGCCGTTCACGGCCATGACGACGCTGCCTTCCAGCACATAGACGAGGGCCTGCGCGTTGTGGCGGTGGACCGGGTCAGAGCTACCTGGAGGATATTCGACCGTTATCATCAGAAGTTCTTTACCTGTGCCTAGTCCAAACCTAAACCCGGACGTATTGATGATGAAGCCCGCCGAGGATTGGTATTGCTGCGATGCGGCCGATCTTCTGCGGACGCCGAAAATCCGGCGCATTCTTGCCCAATGAGAGATGCGTCCGGACCTGGTTGTAATAGGAAGCGTAATTCCTTAGAACGCGACGCAACTGCGCTTCATCGACCACGACCAAGTGATCGAGGCTTTCCCGCCGGATCGAGCCGATGAGGCGCTCGACGTGGCCGTTCTGCCACGGTGAGCGCGGCGCAGTCGGATGATCGCGGATCCGCATTGCCCGAATGCGATGGGTGTAGGCTGGGCCGAAGGCCCCGTCGCGGTCGCGCATCAGGTGATGCGGCGCTTCGTTCCAGGGAAACGCGTCCGTCACCTGACCTGCGATCCACTCGGCGGTCGGATTGGAAGTGACGCTGATCGTGACTAGACGCCTGCGGTCGTGACGCAGGATCACCAAGCCGTAGAGCAGCTTGAACGAGATGGTGCGCACCACGAACAGATCCAGCGAAGCGATGCCCGCGGTGTGATTGCGCAGGAAGTCTTCCAACCTTGCGACGGTGGCCGGCGGCGCCGGACCATATATCTGCCGACGGATGATTCAGCGACTTCGATTCCAAGCATCAACAATTCGCCGTGGATCCGCGGTGCGCCCCACAGCGGGTTCTCGCTGCTCATTCGCCGGATCAGCGCTCGAAGCTCGGAATCTATCCGTGGACGGCCGCCGACATGGCTGGACTTCCAGCGCCAGTAGGCGCGGAAACCGCGTCGGTGCCAGCGGATCACGGTCTCCGGCTGGACGATGATGATCGCGTCCAGGAGAGACGGGTACAGTCGATACAGCCATACCAACAGCAAGCGATCGATGTTCCACAGTCTCACGCGCGTCGGAGACTTGCGTCGTAGAACTACCAGCTGTTGGCGCAAGAGGAGATTCTCGGCCTCGAGCCGCGCACGCCGCGTGAACAGCGATCGGATTGCAAGCAGCAGCTGGCTCAGAAACGCGACCATTGGCCGCTTCACTACCACACGCCCATCCGCGCGTCATCCCGGATAAGTTTTCGGGAGGCACAGGTATAAAAAACCGCCCTCCCAGTTGCCAACAAACTTGCAATCCATGACTGATGATCAAGTGCGGACTTTGTCGGCCTGGGTCAGGACGAGTTGCGGCTACGTTACGT
>DATARE010000564.1:0-4325 GCA_036264295.1 Micropepsaceae bacterium
GCTGGGTCGCGGCGCCGCTGATTGCGGTGACGCGGCCGAAATCCAGGATCACGAATTGCGCCCGCGGCCGCGCATGGACAATCCGGCGCGACAGATATTCGACATTTCCGAAATTGAGCGCCCCGGTCAATTCGAAAACGCACCCATATTCCTGATGCGTATCGAGGATTTGCTGCTCGTGCACTTGGCGGCTGCGGCGCGATGCGGTGGCGCCGATATCGTATTCGGCGCTGATGGCGGTTCGCACGTCGCCGCCATAATTGAGGACGTGCAGACCGAAGCGCGACGACAACGCCTCGCACATTTTCAGACCCCGGACGCTGTTGCCGTGGCTGTCGAGAAGCGGAGAATAGGTCCCAAGTCCAAGCTGCGCCGGCAGTGTCGCCATGATGCCGCCGCCGACACCGCTCTTGGCCGGGATGCCGACCCGATAGATCCATTCGCCGGCATAATCATACATGCCCGAGCTCGTCATCACCGATAAGGTGTGGGCAACCGCATAGGGGCTGACGACCTGCTCGCCATTGATCGGATTGACACCGCGATTGGCGAAGGTGGCGGCCATAATGGCGACATCGCGTGCGGTCACCAGCGCCGAACATTGCCGGAAATAGGCTTCGAGCACGTCATCGACATTGCCGCTGATGACTCCGTGATTGCGCAACAGATACGCGATGGCCCGATTGCGGTCGCCCGTCGCGCGTTCCGAGGCAAACACGGACTCGTCCACGTCGAGGGTGCGCCCGGCAAAGCGGCCCATGGTTTCCAGGATGAAATCGGACGCATCCCTGGATTTCACATTGCAGATGAGGCCGGAGCAGGCGATGGCGCCGGCATTGACCATGGGATTGAAGGGGCGGCTGTCGGCCCGCAGCCGGATGGAATTGAAGGCCTCGCCGCTGGGCTCCACCCCGATGGCGCTTTCGACGATATCGGGGCCGACCGTGTCGAGCGCCAACGCAAAGACCAAGGCTTTGGAAACCGATTGAATGGTGAACGGGACCGCACTGTCGCCGACTTCGTAAACATAGCCGTCGATGGTCGCGAGGCTGATCCCGAAATGACCTGGATTGGCCTTCGTCAGCTCGGGAATATAGTCTGCGAGAGCGCCGCTGTTATCGCTCGCAATCTCGGCATGACAGCGCGCCAAAAAACCCGACAAGGGCGGCTCGGCTCCTGCGTGTACGAATTCCATCAGGCTGGGCTTTTCAGCCAGCAACGCCATGCATATCCCCTCATATTCCCCACATCAGCCGTGTCATATTCCCCGACGGCTCCCCGAAAACCAAGCCGGGAGTCGCGCGCCCAAGCGCCGCAAGGAACGCTCGACGCCGGGGTTCGGGCAATTTGCGCTCCCGATACGGATTCAGAAATCCGGCTTCTCCGCCTGGGCCAGCGGAACCAGACCCTGGGAGAAATGGTCGTCATTGTTTTCGTTGCACGGGATCTGAAGGATCGGTGCATCTTCGACGCGGCGCCAACGCTGATAGCCTGTCCATGGCATGGTGAAGGCGCCCGGATCCTCGACATAGACCGAGACGTCAATCGTCTTGGCGTCGGGCGCAATCTTCCAGCGCTCGATCACATGGATCTTGGTGGTGTGCGGCGTGCGGTAATTGTCGGTGTAGGTCTTGTCGTTCTGGCCGATGGTGTCGATCACCAGCGTATCGCCATTTTCGTAATGGCCGACCGATTCCCCGTACCAGCTGGGCTTGGGATTTTTGGAATGCGGCACATTCATATAGATGTGGCGAATCTCCGGCCCACCTTGGTTAATGACGACGACTTCCTTCGGCATTTGATAGAAGAAGAAGGGTTCGACCAGCGAATAGGCATCGAAACCCGGCACGCCGACGGGAAAGCAGCGTTCGCGCGCCCGGAACGGCACCTTGCCCGCCAGCACCGCATCATTGGCCTTTTTCATCGCCGGTTTCACCCAATCCTGCAGGATGGGATTGGAAAGATCGGCAACGCGAAAAGTCGGCTGCGGACCATAATTGTTGGGAATGTAAGGATGCGCCTTGTCGAAAGAGACCGGCCCCGGTCCGCCCCCCGGCTTGGCAAGCAGATCGTCCACGCCAAAGGCGTGATCGAGCACCCAGCCCGTATTGGGGCCGCTGGCAAAGGCGGGAATCTTTTGATCCTTCGCTTCGTCGGCAGCCAGCGCCCCGCCGGCCGCACCCAGGACGGCCGCAAACATCGCTATCGAACCAAGCTTTGGCATTTTTGCCTCCTGGAGGGCTGACACCGACGTTCCAACCCGGAATTGCGAACAGCCCAAAGGTACAAAACAACCGCCCCATTGTCACATGCCGCATGCGAAAGCCAGGCGGACGGACGCTGTTTTTCGCTCCCTCGGACGTCGCGGCTTCTGGCATATTCGCAACTGAACCGGTGAGCCACGAATTCCAATATGAGCGAAACGCTGCCGCAGGCCTACGCTCTGCATCAGGCGGGCCGGTTTGCGGAGGCCGCGGACGGCTATCGGCGCTTTCTGGCTGCCCATCCGAAACATTTCGACGCCCTGTTTCTGTGGGGCCTGCTCCAACTCCAAACCGGCCGGGTTCAGGATGCCGAGCATATGCTTGCGCAAGCGCTGGCCGTCAGACCCGAGTCACGCGACGCCCTTTGCATGCGGGCAACCGCATTGGAGCTTCTGGGGCGGCGTGACGAGGCGGACGCGTTGCTGCGCGGGCTTCTGACGCCCCATCCGGACAACGCACGCATCTGGAATAATCGCGCGAATCTGCTGCTGGAAATGCGCCGCGGCACCGAAGCGGTGGCAAGCTATGATCGCGCCATCGCGCTGATGCCGCACTATGCGGAGGCCTGGCACAACCGGGCCGTCGCCAAAATCTCCCTCGCCGATTATCCCGGCGCCGAAGGCGATTTGCGCGAGGCCCTGCGGATCAAGCCCGATTATGCCGAAGCCTTGGGTCACCTTGGCGCGGTGCTGGCGCTGCAAGGGCGGCATTCCGAGGCGCTGGCACGCTATGAAGCGGCGCTTCACCTGCAGCCGTCCCATGCGGCGCATCTCAGCGGGCGGGCCAACGCGCTGCTCCGCCTGGACCGGCTCGAAGAGGCCCTTTCGGCTTATGAGCAATCGCTCGCTCTCGATTCCAACGAGCCCAATGTATGGCAGGATCGCGGTGTTGTGCTTTCGCGCCTTGGCCGCTTTCCGGAAGCGCTCGAGAGCTATGATGCGGCGCTGCGCATCGACGCCGATTTCGCGGCCGCCTGGCAAAATCGTGCCAGCACATTGCTAGCCCTGCAGAACTATACGGAAGCACTTTCGAGCTACAACAAAGCGCTGGCGATTGCCCCGGACAATGTCGAGACCTTGACCAGCCGCGGCGCGCTGCACGCCCAGCTGCAGCGTTACGCAGAAGCTTTTGCGGATTTCGACCGGGCCGTTGGCATTCGGCCAGACAATGCCGCCGCTTGGGCGGGCCGGGGAGTCGCCTTGGGCCGGCTCAGCTATGATGAGGACGCACTGAAGAGCTTCGATGCGGCGTTACGATTGCAGCCCGGCGACAAACTGACATTGCACAACCGGGCCAGCCTCAATTCGCGGCTTGCCCGGTATGAGGAAGCGCGCCGCGATGCCGAAGCGTTGTTGGCGCTCGATCCGGATTATCCGCTGGCGCGTGGTCTTCTGATGCATGCCCGGCTGCATGTTTGCGATTGGCGCGGCCTGTCTGAAGCGCGCCAGGAGATTTCGGCGGCATTGCAACGGGGTGTACGCGCGATCTATCCGTTCGGCCATCTGGCGATTTCGGATTCGCCGGCAGAGCAATTGCAATGCGCGCGTCTCACGGCGCGGGATTCCTATCCCGCGTCGGCAACGCCCCTATGGCGTGGCGAACGCCATCGCCATGACAAAATCCGCATTGCCTATCTGTCGGGAGATTTCTACGCCCACGCCATCCCTTTCCTGATCGCCGGCGTGTTCGAACACCACGACCGTGACCGCTTTGAAACCTTTGCCGTCTCCTACGCACCGGATGACGAAAGCGAAATGCGGACCCGGCTGGAGAAGGCCTTCACGCGCTTCGTCGATGTCCGGGAAGAGAGCGACGTGACTATTGCCGCGATGCTCCGCGAGTGGGAAATCGATATCGCCGTCGATGTGAAAGGCTACACCGGCGGCGAACGCGCCGGTATTCTCCGCCATCGCCCGGCTCCGATCCAAGTGCAATATCTCGGCTATCCCGGCACCATGGGCACTCAATATATCGATTATCTGATCGCCGATCGCATTGTCATTCCGGACGAGCATCAAGAGTTTTACACGGAGCAGATCGTCTATTTGCCCGATACCTATC
>DATARE010000569.1:0-5859 GCA_036264295.1 Micropepsaceae bacterium
TTCGCACCATCTCCACCATCGATGGCGTGGCCAATGTGGAAATCTACGGCCAGGCGCATCCCGCGGTGCGCATCCAAGTGGATCCCAATGCGCTTGCGGCGCGGGGGATCGGCATCGATCAGGTTGCCGCGGCCGTCAAGAGCGCCAATGTCAATCTCGCCACCGGCACGCTGGACGGACCGGCGCGTTCGGCGGTGATCCAGACCGAAGGCCAGCTCACCAAAGCGGCCGAATATCTGAAACAGATCATTGCCTATCGCAATGGCGCACCCGTGCGTTTCGCCGATGTCGCCACCGTCATCGACAGCGTCGAAAACCGTTGGCTTTCGGGCAAATACAACGGCAAGCAGGGCGTGACTTTGGGCATCAACCGGCAGCCCGGCGCCAATACGATCGCGGTCGTCGATGCCATCAAGGCCATTCTTCCCCAGCTCCGCGCGCAACTTCCGCCCTCGATCTCGCTCGATATCACGTTGGATCGCAGCACATCGATTCGTGCCGCCGTAAACGACGTGCAGACCACCTTGCTCATCGCTGCCGTGCTGGTGGTCGGTGTGATCTTCCTTTTCCTGCGGACCGCGTCGGCGACCTTCATTCCATCCGTTGCGTTGCCGATCACCGTCATCGGCACCTTCGCCGGGATGGCGGCGTTCGGCTACAGCCTCGACAATCTTTCGCTGATGGCGCTGACGCTGTGCGTCGGCTTCGTGGTGGACGATGCCATCGTGATGCTGGAAAACATCATGCGCCATGTGGAAGAAGGCGAAAGGCCCTACCAGGCGGCGCTGACCGGCTCGCGCGAAATCGCCTTCACGATTCTGTCCATGACCGTGTCGCTGATGGCCGTGTTCATTCCGGTCTTGTTCATGGGCGGCATTGTCGGGCGTTTGTTGCACGAATTCGCGGTGACGATCGTGATCGCGATCTTCGTCTCCGGTATCGTCTCGGTCAGCCTGACGCCCATGCTGTGCAGCCGGCTGATCAAGCCCCATCGCGCAGGGATGAGGCACAACGCGTTCTATCGCGCCAGCGAGGCCGTTTTTAACGCCCTGCAAAACGGGTACGCGCGCAGTCTGCACTGGAGCTTGCGGCACAAGCCTCTGATTTTGGTTTTCTTCGCTCTCAGTCTGCTCGCCACTGTCGTGCTGTTCCGCGCGATGCCGGAAGATTTCCTTCCCGCCGACGATGTGGGCCGGCTCTACGCCTACACCGAGGGGGCCAACGGAATCTCCTTCGAAGCGATGAGCGCCCATCAGACCGAAGCGGCGAACATCATCTGGAACGATCCCAACATCCAGGGCGCGATGTCTTCGGTCGGTTCGGGGGGCGCGCGCGGCGGCTCCAACCAGGGCTCGTTCATGATGGTGCTGAAGCCGCGGTCGGAGCGCCTGCCCATCGATGCGGTGATGACGGAATTGCGGCGCAAATTCGCGCGCATCCCCGGTCTGAACGTCTATCTGCAGAATCGTCCGGTCATCACCATCGGCGGCATGGTCAGCAAATCGCAATATCAGTTCACGCTTCAGGACGCGAACACCGAAGAACTCTATGCGTCCGCGACAAAGCTCAAAAACGCCTTGGCCAGGACGCCGGGTTTCCTGGAAGTCACGAGCGATCTCGATCTTTCGACGCCGTCCGTGCATGTCGCGGTCAACCGCGATCGTGCCGCGGCGCTGGGCGTGTCGATGAATCAGATCGAAACCGCGTTGGGCGCCTCCTTCGGCGGTCAACAAATATCGATCATCGATACGTCCGCCGACCAGTTCAAAGTGATGCTGGAACTGCTGCCGCAATATCAGCAGGACGCCGAATCCCTCTCCCGTCTGTATTTGACAGGCTCGAATGGGGCGCTGGTGCCCCTGTCGGCGGTGACGTCCATCACCACCGGGGCTTCGCCCTTGGCGGTGAACCATTTCGGCCAGCTTCCGGCGGTCACGGTGTCGTTCAGCCTGCCCCCCGGAGCGGCGCTCAGCGACGCGGTCAATACGGTGGAGCAGGTGAAGGCTCAGCTCGGCATTCCGGCTTCCGTGCAATCGAGCTTCCAGGGCACTGCAAAGGCGTTCCAGCAGTCGATGCAGGGCATGGGTTTCCTGCTGCTGGGCGCAATTCTGGTGGTCTACATCGTGCTGGGGATTTTATATGAGAGCTTCATCCATCCCCTGACCATTCTTTCCGGCCTTCCGTCGGCGGCGGTGGGTGCGCTGTTGACGCTGTATCTGTTCGGCCTGCCGCTGACGCTTTATGGCTTCGTCGGCATGATCATGTTGGTCGGCATCGTGAAGAAGAACGCCATCATGATGATCGACTTTGCGCTGGTGCGGGAACGCGAGCACGGCGTGGATGCCACCACGGCCATCGCCGAAGCGGCTTTGATCCGCTTCCGGCCCATCATGATGACGACCATGGCCGCCCTCATGGGCAGCCTGCCGTTGGCGCTCGGCTATGGCGAAGGCGGCGCGGGCCGTCAGCCTCTGGGGCTCGCCGTGGTCGGCGGGTTGATCCTCAGCCAGGCACTCACGCTCTACATCACGCCGGTGATTTACGGCTATCTCGACCGGTTTGGACATTGGATCGGGGGTTCGTGGACTCAGGAGGTCCCGGTTCAGGCCGAATGAGCGTGCGCTATGCGCCCCGTTGAACGTCGCGTAACATCCCGTTCATGACCGATGTCAGCGATGAACGCCGTTTCAAAGACAATCTCCAGGGGGAAGTCGACGGTGCCGCCGTGTACCTGGCGCTCGCGGAGGCGGAAAAAGACCCCAATCTGGCCAAGATCTACCGGCGGCTTGCGGCGGTCGAAGGCGCCCATGTCGAGTTCTGGCGGTCCCGCCTGGACCGGGCGTCGCACAAGCACACCAAGCTCAAGCCGAGCCTCCGGGCGCGCGGACTAAGCTGGCTCGCACGCCGCTTCGGTCCGGAATTCGTCCTGCCCACCATTGCCGCCACCGAAGTCAGCGGCAGCACCGAATATGATTCCCAGCCCGATGCCGTGGCGAAGGGCCTTCCCACCGACGAACGCTCGCATGCGCGCATCATCCAAGCCGCGGCCTCCACGCATAAGGGACTGGCCGGTCCCGCGCTCGCCCAATTGGAGGGGCGCCATCGCGGCTCGGCTGGCAACGCGTTGCGCGCCGCCGTGCTCGGCGCCAATGACGGTCTGGTTTCCAACCTGAGCCTGGTCATGGCGATTGCAGGTGCGGCCGCCGCCGAGCGGACCATTTTGCTAACCGGTCTTGCCGGTCTAATCGCCGGTGCCTGTTCCATGGCAATGGGCGAATGGCTGTCGGTCGCGAGCGCTCGCGAGCTGTATGAAAAACAGATCGCCACCGAGGCGATGGAGCTTCAGGAATCCCCCGAGGAGGAAAAAGAAGAACTGGTGCTCATCTATCAGGCCAAGGGCCTCAGCGAGAACGAGGCAAAGGCGCTCGCCGGACGCCTGCTCAGCCAGAAGGGCGTGGCTCTGGAAACGCTCGTGCGCGAAGAACTCGGGATCGATCCCAAACAGCTTGGCGGCTCCGCTTGGGCGGCCGCCGGCACCTCCTTCGTGCTGTTTGCCACAGGCGCGATTTTTCCGGTGATGCCGTTCTTTTTTGTCAGCGGGACTGCCGCGATCATCGCCAGCCTGGCGTCTTCGGGGCTTGCGCTCGGCGCGGTCGGCGCTGGGACTTCGTTGTTCACGGGACGCGATGTGCTCTTTTCGGCTGCGCGCCAGATCGCGATCGGCTACGCGGCGGCGCTCGTCACCTATGGCATCGGGCGCTTCGCAGGAATTGCTCTCGGCGGATAAGGAATAGCTTCATGACACGCTTGTCTTATGTCGAACCCGCCGCGATGTCGGCGGAGCAGAAAGAGCTTTACGACTCCATCGCGCGTGGCCCCCGCGCGGCCAAACGCAAATCGCTGGTCGATGCGGATGGTCATTTGACCGGGCCGTTCAACGCGTTTCTCCATTTGCCCGCATTGGGCAAAAGCTGGTCCGAGATCGGCGAGGCCTTGCGGTTTCGCACCACCATTGAGCGCCGGCTGTTCGAACTCGCCATTCTGGTCGTGGCGGTGCACTGGCAGTCCGGCCATGAATGGGCGGCGCATGCCAGGCTGGCGCGCGAAGCGGGCATCGGGGAAGAGGTCGTCGCAGCCTTGAAAGACGGCGCGCGCCCGGTTTTCGAAAAGCCCGACGAGGACGCCGTCTTCCGCTTCGTCAGCGAATTGGTGACGCAACGACACGCGAGCGATGCCAGCTACAAAGCGGCCGTCAGCATCCTGGGCGAAACCCAACTCGTCGAACTGGTCAATGCCGTCGGTTACTATGTGGCGCTGGCTGCCATGCTCAACGCCTTCGACGTGCATCCGCCCGCAGGCCTTGAAGATCCGTGGCCGCGCCGGGACGGTGCTTAGGACGAAGCCGTCGCGATGTCGGAAAGATCATCCGGGCTCAGCATGACCGCCAGCTGACGTTTGGCCCGGTAGACCCGGGTCTCCACCGCTTTGCTGTTGATGCCGAGCATTTCGCCGGCTTCCCGGTGGGACAACCCTTCCAACATGGTGAGCACCAGGGGCTCCTTCAGGCTGCGGGGCAATCGCGCGATGGCGGCTTCCAGCCGGCGCACGGCCTGATCGGTCTGCGCATGGCTATCGGCTGCCGGCATGGTGCTTTCACCCGATGTCCCGGCCAACCCGATGCCAAACAGGTGCAGGGCTGCCCGGCGCACCGCCGTACGGCGCGCCCGGTCCCGGCACTTGTTCAACGCAATACGGCGCAACCATGCTTCGAAGGGGCGCTCCGGATCGAACCGCGAAAGCGCACTCCAGGCGGCAACGAAGCTCTCCTGCAGCACGTCATAGGCATCGTCGCGATCGGCGACATAGCGGCGGATGAATTGGTACAGCCAGCCCTTGTGGCGCCGCATAATCGCGGCAAAGGCCGCTTGATCGCCCCCGCGCGCCGCGACAGCCAGAGATGCATCCGCAAGATCGTCGGCTCGCGTCACGATCTCGGTGAAGCGGTCGCGGTCAACACCTCGCGGACCTTGCGGTCATAGATCATCTGCTGTTCCGGCGTGAGCACGTCGCGCACTTCCAGCACATACAGAATGGTCGCCCGCTGCAGCTCGCCCAGCCCACGCTCGACATGATTGCTGGCCTGCTGCGCCTCGCGTCCAAAGGCCATATCGGCCATCAGGGCATCGGCCAATTCGCGGTTCGCCAGCGCCACGTCCTGGCGCAGATTCGCGCGCTCGTTGTAGTATTTATCCTCGATCGCCTGGACTTCCTTGGTCTGGTCGGCCGTCAGCTTCAGGTCCTGGCGGACGATCTCATGCACCGTCTGCCGCAGAGGCAGGGTCTGAGCGTCGCTGTCGAGCACGTTGCGCGCACCCATCCAGCCGCCAAAAGCTCCAGCGAGCAGCGCGACCGCGACGGTGATCAGAAGGTTGCGCCAGAACGCGTTCAAATTCCGCCCTCAAGCCGCACGGACGGCGCCATGGCGCTATCGTCAGACAGCACCACCATCTCGCTATTGAGTCGCGGCATCGGGCTGTAGCCCGTGAATTGTGCGATGGCGAGGCCCAAGAGAAGGGCGCCGCAGCTGACCGCCAATTGCACCTGGAAAGCATGGCGGCCAAAAAAATCTGGGCGCCGCGCACCATCGATTCGGGTCCAGACGTCGGCTTCCAGCCTGGCAAGGTCACGGTCCAAGGGCGCCGCCTTGAGCCGGTTCAAAAGCGCATCGATCCGCTCGGTCATATCGGCTGCTCCAAACCCAGAATTATCCAGCTATAATACGCGGGCCAGGGTCCGACCACTCAGGAAATCGTGCCTCGCGGGAATAAGGGAAGTGTACCGCCTCGGGCGTATATAGGG
>DATARE010000576.1:0-3984 GCA_036264295.1 Micropepsaceae bacterium
GACCGCGCAATTGTCTTCGAGCGTGAGGAAGCCATGCGCGCAGCCTGGCGGTATCAAAAGCCCATTCTGCGCCTCTGCACTCAACTCCGTGCCGAACCAATGCCGGTGGGTGGGTGAATCGCGCCGCAAATCGACAAAGCAATCGAAGATGCGTCCGCGCGACACGCGCACGATCTTGCCTTCCGGTGCGGGTTCGGCCTGAAGATGGAGCCCGCGCAAGGTTCCGCATTCTGCGTTGAAGGAGATGCTGGTCTGGCGGATCGTGCCAAACGCCGCACCCGCTTTGCGCAATGTCTCGCGACAATAGAGCCGGGCGAAATAGCCCCGCTCGTCGCCTCGCGGGTCGATGGCAATGGCGAAGGCGCCTGCGATTCCGATGGGTGTCAGCTTCACGCCGCGAACACCCGCAGCTCGGGTATCGGAACCGCGAAGCGGCCGCCCCAATCCGCGATATATCTGGTTTGCTGCACGATCTCCTCCTTCAAATTCCACGGAAGGATCAGAACGTAATCGGGCCGGGTCTCGGCAATGCGCTCCGGAGCATAAACGGGCAAATGCGTGCCGGGAAGCAGCAGGCCCTGTTTGTGGGGATTGCGGTCAACGGCATAGGCGATATCGGCAGCCGTAGCACCGCAGGCATTGAGCAGCGTGTTGCCCTTGGCGGCGGCGCCATAGGCCACCACGGTTTTCGATTCCTTACGCGCTTGCGCGAGGAAGTTGCGCACCGAGGCGATGGTCGCCGTCACGCGCCGGTTGAAGCCGTCATAGTAATCGGGCCTTTGAACGCCCGCATCGCGCTCAAGCGCGCGAAGCGCCTCCAGTTTTTCCGAAACCACACGCGGCGATGTGGCGTCGGCGCGTTCGGCGAATATGCGCAGCGAGCCGCCATGGGTGGAGAGCTGTTCGACATCGAACAGGCGCAAACCATGTTTGGCGAACACGCGCTCGATGGCGGCCAGCGAGAAATAGAAGAAATGCTCGTGATAGACGGTGTCGAACTGCACCTCGGCGATCAGGCGCAACAGATGCGGACATTCCACAGTCAGAACGCCGTTGTCGGCGAGCAGCTCGCGCAAGCCGGCCACGAAATCGTTGATGGCCGGAACATGGGCAAGCACATTGTTGGCCGCGACAAGGTTGGCCGCCCCACCTTGCGCCACGATGCGCCGGGCGGTGTCCTTGCCAAGGAACAGCGTTTCCGTCGGCACGCCGGCCGCGCGCGCGACAGCGGCGACATTCTCGGCGGGCTCGATGCCGAGACAGGGAATGCCGCGCGCCACGAAATTCTTCAGAAGATAGCCGTCATTGCTGGCGACCTCGATGACGCGGCTCTGCGGTCCCAATACGAAGCGCTGGATCATGGCTTCCGAATAGGCTTTGGCATGCGCCAGCCAGGCATTCGAATAAGACGAGAAATAGACGTAATCGGAAAAGATCGATTCCGGCGGCACGGTCGTGTCGGTCTGAACCAACAGGCATGTGTCGCAGACGCGCACGCAAAGGCGGAATTTCGCTTCGGGCCGCTTCAGATCGGACGCTTTGAGAAAACTGTTCGCCAGCGGCTGTTCGCCCAGATCGAGCACAATGTGATCGAGGACTGTGCCGCAGAAGCGGCAGGACGGCGCGCTCATGCTCATTCCGCCGCTGCGCGATTCTTTGCCGGCATCGGCAGTGCTTCGAATGCCGCGATCTGGTCCAGCGAAACGGCACGCATGGAACGACCCTCCAGATGCGCGCGATGCCAGCGCGCGATCCAGTCCAGCGTATCGGACGCGCCAAGCTTGGTTTGCCATGCCAGGGTTGCCGCAGCGAGGCTCGGGTCCAGCGAAAGCTGGGTCTTTTCCGGCAAAGGCGCACCCGGCTGAAGCGCCCAGCCCTGGTCCCAGCCCAACTGCGCCTGAAGCCGTTCTACGATCTCCCGCGCCGTGGGGGCCGCCTCATCCGGGTTGGGTCCAAAATTCAGCGCCTTGGGCGTATCGTCCGGTTCCGCCGTCAGGCGTTCGGCATAGGCGAGATAGCCCGACACCACGTCGAGCACGTGCTGCCAGGGCCGGGTCGCGCCGGGATAACGCAGCATGACTGGTTCACCCTTCACACCGGCGCGCAACACATCGGCCACCAGCCGGTCTTCCGCCCAATCGCCGCCGCCGATCACATTGCCGGCGCGCGCGATGCCAAGTTTGGGACTGTCGCTGCGGCGCATAAAGCTCTTGCGCCAGCTCCGCGCCACCATTTCGGTGGCCGCCTTCGACGCGCTGTAGGGATCGTCGCCCGCGAGCGGATCGCTCTCGCAAAAGGCGCTGCCGCTGTCATTGTTGTCGTAAACCTTGTCGCTGGTCACGACGAGGATGGTGCGCACGCCCGGGCGGTTGGCCGTGGCCGCGAGAAGATTCACCGTGCCCATGACATTGGTGCCGAAGGTCTCGACGGGGTCCGCATAGGACCGCCGCACCAGCGCCTGGGCCGCCATATGGATGACGATCTCGGGATTGGCCTCTTCGACCGCGCGCGCCACCGCGCCGGTATCGCGCAAATCGCCGATGATGGAACGAAGCCCCGGCCATGGTGCCGCGCATTTGTAGAGACAGTCGCGGTCATAGGATGGGGGAAGCGCAAAGCCGGTGATCTGGGCGCCCAGCCGTTCGAGCCAGAGCGCCATCCAGGCCCCTTTGAAGCCGGTGTGCCCGGTCAAGAGCACGCGGCGCCCGCGCCAGAACGCGCTCATTTCCAGATCTTCCATGGCGCGTTGCCCGTTGCCCACGCGGCTTCGAGCTGTTCCTTCTCGCGCAGCGTATCCATGGGCTGCCAAAAGCCATCGTGGCGGAATGCGACAAGCTCGCCTTTTGCCGCAAGCTGCTCCATGGGCTCGCGCTCCCAGATCGTGCGGTCGCTTTCGATCAGGTCCAGCACGCGGGGACTGAGCACGAAGAAGCCGCCATTGATATAACCATTCTCGGCATTGGGCTTTTCATGAAAGGTCACCGCCTGGTCGCCTTCCAGCCCCACCACGCCGAAGCGTCCCGGGGGATGCACCACCGTCATGGTAGCGAGCTTCTTATGCGCAGCGTGAAAACTCAGCAACCGGGTGATGTCGACGCTGCCAAGGCCATCGCCATAGGTGAGGCAGAACGCGTTTTCTTTTTCGAGATGGCGCTTGAGACGGCGCACGCGCCCGCCGGTTTCCGTCGCAAGGCCGGTATCGACCAGCGTTACTCGCCAGGGCTCCCTGCCATTGGTGCCCAGATATTCGATGCGCCCCTCAGCCACATCGAATGTCACGTCGTCCGTATGAAGAAGATAATTGGCGAAATATTCCTTGATGACGTAGCCCTGATAGCCCAGGCAGACGATAAAATCCGTGATGCCATGGGCCGCGTAGATTTTCATGATGTGCCAAAGAATCGGCTTGCCGCCGATTTCCACCATGGGCTTGGGACGCAAATGGGTTTCTTCGGAAATCCGCGTCCCCCGTCCGCCGGCGAGAATGACCGCCTTCATCGGACTGCTTCCTTGGCGACCGTGCTTTCCACGGTGGCTTCGAAATTCTTCACCCAGCGCTTGGCGTCGCCCAGCGGCGATGTCAGCAGCCGGCCGCGCAGATTCTGCCGCAGATCGCGCAGGCGTTCCTTGTCGCTCGCGAGTCCGGCGGCGATATCGGCATATTGCTGGTGGGTAAAGCCGCAAAGATCGCCCAGGCCGGCATTGTTGAGGTTGCTGTAACTCAACCGCTCGAAGAAGGACTCGCCCACCAACGTCACGGTCGGACATCCCATCCACAATGTCTCGCAGGTGGTGGTGCCCCCGGTGTGCGGTGCCGAATCGAGCGCGATATCGATGCGGTTGTAATGGCGCATATGCTTGCCACGCACGCTTTCGAACAGCAGCCGCTCTTCGCCGACACCGTGCTTGGCGAATTCGCGCGCGATATTGGACCGGAAACTCGGCGCGCCCGCCTCGGGGCGCACGAACAGAAAGCGCGAATCC
>DATARE010000595.1:0-17226 GCA_036264295.1 Micropepsaceae bacterium
GGCTGGTGTCGTTCTCTGAGGATCCGGTCACAGGGCTGTTTTTCATCAATCACACCACGTTCGACCATGAACGCGTGGACGTGAAGGTGCCGCTTGGAAATATCGAGGAGTGGACAATCAGGAATGCGTCAGACGAATTGCACATCTTTCATATCCATCAGGTCGCGTTCCAGGTGGTCAGCATCAATGGCAAGCCTGAGACGTTCGACGGTTTGGTCGATACCGTGAATGTGCCGATCCATGGTGAGGTCACGATTCGTATCCCGTTCACCGATCCCATCATCGTCGGGCGCTTCATGTTTCACTGCCACATCCTCGAGCACGAGGACAAAGGCATGATGTCCCAGATTGAAGTTTACGACCCAAAAGTGGGGCCCATGCCGGACGGCCCCGCGGATATGGCCGGGATGGATCACGCACATATGCTGCAAATGGGCGGCGCTCATTAATGACGACACCGTCGGCGCGCAGAAATTCACGTTCTTTTTTCAACAGTTTCGCATGTGGAATTGGCGCGGCATTTCTCGGTGCCGTGGCCGCCTCGGCGCAAACACTTTCGACGGGCAGCAATCCCGCCCAGGCGCGCGAAATCGAGCAGCGCGCGATGCCCCCGGCGGCAGAAACGCCCGGTGGTGGCGAGGCATGGCCGAAGATCAGCTTCGATATCCTGGGCAGCACCGACTACGCCAATATGGGTTCGCATACCGGGCCGGGTCGCAAGCCGGGCTTCGTGGTGTGGGCTGACGCCACGCTGCTCCTCGAGTTCAACGACGCGCTTTCTCTGGATGGCTTGTTCCAGTTCAAGCCGCGACAGCCGCTCGCCGCAAGCAATCCGAACAAGGACCTGTTCATCAACCGGGGCTTGGACCGCCGTGAGGGCGGCAAGATGAAAGAACTGTACGTGCGCTATGGCGATTGGCGCGTGGGTAAGTTCGTCCCCGACTTCGGGCGCGCCTATGCGCTCCTCCCCGGACCCTACGCATCCGATTTCATTGAGGAACCGGAGCAAGGTTACGAGCCCAGCGATATGCTGGGCGTGGAAAAAATCCACGTTTTCGGGGACGAGAATGGCGGATGGAAACAGCTGTCACTCACCGCCTTCATGGCCGACCGTACCTTCCTCCATCAGAGCTTCCCGTTCAACGAAGGCATGATCCATTACAAAGATGGTGGCGTCGGGAACACGCGCTGGCCCGAGAACCTGATGGCGACATATGACGTCCTCAACAAGCCGATCGGCAATTGGGCTCACCTGAACTACCAGGCCAGTGTGATCCGTTGGGGCAAAGCATACAGCGCCGAGCGTGGTGAGTGGTGGACGACGGCCGGCGCGGATCTCGTCATCCCGGTGAATGGAAGCGTCGCCGATACCTTGCGCGGTGAATACAGCCAATTTCGCTTCTACGTTGAAGGCGCACGCCGCGATAATTTCGAGGGCTTCGCCGGACGTACACGGAATTTTCTGAGCGGATCGGCCGAGTATATGTTGGGGCCATGGGTATTCGATTTGACAACTGCACACCGCTGGACGACAGATCGCACCTTGCCCCAGCAGAAAGACGAGAGCTACACCGCGAGCGTTGGCTACACACTACCGTCGCAGACGATTATTTCCATCAGCGCCGCGCGTGAAACAGTGGGCTCCGAGAAGGGGCTCTACACTGGGCTGCGCCTCACCCACGCCTTCACGTTCTGCAACAAGTGCCTGGTCAACGACAGTTTCTACTAGACGGGACCGGGGCAGTGTTACAGTTTGACCGCGTCGATTGCTATTCCCGTTATTGCCTTGCAATAATGTTCTTGATGTTTAAGAGCCAAAAATAGGTCAAAGCTCAGCAGGATACCCACGGCACCCCAAGGAATCGCATCGGCGATAGCATCGGAAATCTCTGCGCGCAGGCAGGCTTAGAGTCCGCGATGGGTCACTTCCGGACGGTCCTGTCATCGGGCCGGAATGTCTGCTTTTGGCCCGACAATAGAGGGTGTCAGGCGGCGACATCCTGATACGGATGTCCACCACGGGGCTCGCTTGAGGCGTAGCGGTGATCTTGGAACTCCAGCGTGGTTTCAGGCTAAATGAAGCCTATGAAACGTCCATTGCCCCGCGGCAGTCCTCGCGAAAAGAAGCGCGCACCGGAGATACGTGCGCGGCCGTTCGACAAAATAAGCGATCGCCCGTCCGGCATCGAAAATCTGCTTTCTCCCAAAGAACAGCAGGAGCTTCGAAACATCGCGACCGTCCTGGATTACAAACGTGGCGGAATCACCATCTTTTCCGAAGGAGAAGATGCGCATTTCATCTACGCGATCGACGAAGGCATTGTGAGGATCAGCCGTCATGCCGAGAATGGCCAGCGTCAAATTATGGCGTTCATGGTGCCGGGCGATCTGTTCGGGTTGCCGGAGCGGGGCGTCTACGTCAACACCGTGGAAGCGGTGTGTCCTTTGCGAGTCTATCGGTTTCCTTGGCAGCGGCTAAAGGAAATCATGATGAGAGAACCGCAATTGCAATTGAACATGCTGGTCAGGGTGGCGCACGATCTTCGTCAGGCGCAACGGCAGATCATGATCCTGGGACAGCAGAGCACTTATCAAAGGCTCGCAAATTTTCTGCTCGAATTTCTGCAATATCCCGAATTCTATGACACGAAATCATCGTGCCTGAATTTGCCGATCAACCGGTTCGATCTCGCCGATTATCAGGGAATCGCGCGCGAAACCGTTGCACGCGCATTTGCCAGACTTGAACACGAAGGTTTGGCTCGGCGCTTGAAGGCAGGCAATATCGAAATCCTGGATATCAACGGCTTGCGCCAATTGCAGCGCGCCGGAAGACGGCGCAATACCGATTTTGCCGAACCGTAACCGCAACAATACGGGCATCGCGGTAACGGCGCCCGAAAAGCACCCGCCGTTACCGCAATATTCGCTGCCCGAAACTATTTGCCCGTGTAATTTGTCACCAGGTCGCCCTCTGCAAGGACGTGATTTTTCATCGCCGCGACCACCGCGTCGCGATTGGCGCTGGCGGGATCGAGTCGGAGCGAGGTGTTCAACGCGAACACTTCGAAATGATAGGGATGAGTCTGGCCAGCGGGAGGTTTCGGACCGATATATCCGGCGGTGCCGCGCACATTCTTGCCCTGCATGGTGCCATTGTCCAAAGTGGCCTCGGCAGGAATCGCCTGCGAAAGTTCCTGTTTGTGGCCCGGAATATTATAGACAATCCAATGGACGATAGGATCGTGACGGTCGACGCCCGCGTCTTCGGCGAACACGACGAAGGACTGCGTGCCGGTGGGCCCCGGGGACCAATGCAATGGCGGTGAGATGTTGTCGCCGTTCTGTGTGTATTTGTCATCAAGCTCTTCGCCTGAATAAGTCGGCGACGTCACGCGCAGAAGCGAACTCATGCTCTTTGCAGGCGCCAACGCCTTTGCAAGTACAGGCGGACCCGCGGGCGCTTGCCCCTGGGCATCGGCCGAAACCGCAAAGATGGCTGCTAAACTCAACGCAACTGACGTTGTGATGATTGCCTTCATGGCTTCCTCCTTTGACGAATTTGGCCGCGTCGTGTGGCGTTTCCCAGATCACACACCAAGCAAATGATGCAGGGAGTTCCCACCTCCCTTGATTGGGATGGTCTGTGGCCGGGAGATCGCCTCTCGGAAGACCAAAGAGCCCACGGTATGGCTCTCAATGATTGTAATGTGTTGGGCCAGAGCCGGCTGTGACTGTTGTCACACGGGCGGGATCTCGTCGGTCACGCAAGTTATCAAAAGCAGCTATTTCGGCGCGTCGCGTTCGATTTCGACACCGGCCGCCGCTGCGCCGGGAAGCGCATGCAGTTTTTCCACCCGCACGCGGGCGTGGACCACGCGGGCGTCTTCGAAACAGGCCGCAGCGATGCGCTCGGCCATGGTCTCCGCGAGATTGACGTGGCCCGCCGCAATCAGTCTGCGGATTTTTTCGACGACGGCCTCGTAATCGATGGCATGGGCCAGCGTATCGCTGCTCGAATCGATCTCGCCGGTAAGCCACACATTGATCCGCACCGGTTGCGGCTTGCCCTTTTCATGGCCGTGCACACCGATATGCGCGAGCAGTTCGAGATCGCGGATCAATACAAGAACGCGATGGCTCATTCGTTGCCTCCGGTGACGTCGGCGGTGCGCCAGATCAGATGCTGACCGCCATCGACGGCGATCATCTGTCCCGTCACCGAGCGGGCTTCGATAAGATATTGCGTCGCCGCGGCGACATCTTCCGGCGTGGCGCCGCGTCCCAGAATGGTCGAGGCCTGCTGCTTCTTGAATTGGATTTCGCCCTGGCGCACATTGCGCAGCGTCGGACCGGGCGCCACCGCATTGACGCGGATGCGCGGGGCGAGCGCTTGGGCCAGCGTGACGGTCAGCCAATGCAGGCCGGCCTTGCTGACGCCATAGGAAAGAAATTGCGGTGTGGGCTTCAGCAGCCGCTGATCCAGCAGATTGACGATCGAGCCTTCGGCGCCGTCCGGCAATTGCTCGGCGAAATTCTGCGCCAGCACGATGGGTGCCCGCAGATTCGTTTCCATATGCTTGTCCCACGAGGCCCGCGTCATGGTGGCCAGCGTGTCGCTCTCGAAAACCGAAGCGTTGTTGATCAGCGCCGTCAACGGTCCCACCGCCTTGTTGGCGTCGCCGATCAGCCTTTGCGCGTGCTCTTCCAGGGACAGATCGGCATTCAGGGCTGCCGCATGGACGCCCTTTTCATGCAGCGCTGCCACCGTTTCTTCCGCATCGCCCTGCGAAACATTGTAGTGCACCGCAACCGACCACCCCGCCGCGCCCAAATGTAGCGCAATCGCGCGTCCCAGGCGCTTGGCGCCGCCGGTAACCAGAACGCTTCTAATCGCAGGGGTCATGGCTTCTCTCTACATCGGGTAAGGGGACTTGTCGAAGCGAATGGAACCGGAGGCTGTCTGGCGGGTTCAACCGCAGCATGAACGTAAACCTATCATTCGCCTTGTGTTTGGGCAGCCACCATTCTATGGCAAAGCGGTTTCGGTGATCTGCCAATGAATGTCGAGTCGTCGTTTTCGCTCAGTGTGACGGACGGCGCGCAACCGCTGGACGGCGACGCGTTGCGCCGCGATTTGACCGCATTGGCGCGGGCCTCCCACGGGGACAAGGTGGCCTTGCGCAAGGCCGCGCTGGCGTCCATCCGGGCGGCGTTTACGGAAGCGCGAGAACACGTCAAAGGCGGCATGGAATCCGGTGTCAGTCCGGGTCTGGCGGTGGCGCGCGCGCTGTCGGCGCTTCAGGACACGACCATCCAGGTCATCTACGATTTCGCGGTCCGCCACTTCTATTTTGCGTCCAATTCCACGACGTCGGAGCGGCTGGCGGTGGTGGCCACCGGCGGTTACGGGCGCGGTCTCTTGGCGCCGGCTTCCGACATCGACCTTCTGTTCATACGCCCGTTCAAGGAAACGGCGTGGGACGAAAGTGTCATCGAATTCATCTTGCACATGCTCTGGGACATCGGGCTGAAGGTCGGTCACGCGACGCGCTCCATCGCCGAATGCGTGCGGCTGGCCAAACAAGACATCACCATCCGGACCTCGCTGCTCGAGGCGCGTTATCTGTGGGGCGATCGCGCGCTGTATGACGAGCTGCGCAAGAAATTCTGGAGCGACATCGCCACCGGCAACGGTCAGGATTTCGTCGAAGCCAAGCTTGCCGAACGCGATGCGCGCCATTTGCGCCAGGGCGAAAGCCGCTATCTGGTCGAACCCAATGTCAAGGAAGGCAAAGGCGGGCTGCGCGATCTGCAAACGCTCTATTGGATCGGCAAATATGTCTATCGCGTGGAAGACCCGAGCGATCTCGTCCATCACGGCGTCTTCACCAAGGAAGAGTACAAGACCTTCCACACCGCCGAAGCGTTTCTCTGGACCGTGCGCTGTCACCTGCATTATCTGACGGGGCGCGCCGAGGAACGGCTTTCCTTCGACGTGCAGCCCGAGCTGGCCCGCCGCCTGGGCTATGCCGATCCCAATCTGCACCGCGCGGTCGAACGCTTCATGCGCAGCTATTTTCTTGTGGCCAAGGACGTCGGCGATCTCACCCGCATCTTCTGTGCCGCCCTCGAGGATCAAAACCGCAAGACTCATCCGTCCCTTTCGAGCCTGATGCCGGGCTTCCTGAAATTGCGCTCGTCGACAGACGATTTCTTCGTTGAAAACGGGCGACTGGCGGCGCGCACCGGGCTGTTTCGGGAGAATGCGGTCAATCTTATCCGGCTGTTCCATGTGGCCGATGCCAAAGGGATCGACATCCATCCCAACACGCTGCGCCGTGTGACGCGCCAGCTCGATTTGATCGGCGATGATTTGCGCAGCAATCCCGAAGCGAACCGGCTGTTTCTCGATATTCTGTGCTCGCGGCGCGATCCCGAACGCGCGCTCCGACGCATGAACGAAGCCGGCGTGATGGGCCGCTTCATGCCGGAATTCGGCCGTGTCGTGGCGCTGATGCAGTTCAACATGTATCACCATTACACGGTGGACGAGCATCTGCTGGTCGCGGTGGGCAATATCTCGCGCATCGAGCGCGGCGAATATCGCCAGGAGTTGCCGCTGGTCAGCGATCTGATCAAGCGCGTGAAATCGCGCGAGGTCCTGTATGTCTCGGCGCTGTTGCACGACATGGCCAAGGGACTCCCCGGCGATCATTCCGAAGTCGGCGCCGCCATGGCCGAATCGGTCTGCCCTCGTTTTGGCCTCTCGCCCGCCGACACGGCCACCGTCGCCTGGCTCGTGCGCAATCATTTGGTGATGAGCGATGCGGCCCAGAAACGCGATGTGTCCGATCCCAAGACGGTGCAGGATTTCGTTCGCATCGTGCAGACGCCGGAACGTCTGCGGCTTCTTTTGATCCTCACCGCGGCCGACATCCGCGCGGTTGGCCCCGGTGTCTGGAACGGCTGGAAGGCGCAATTGCTGCGCGAGCTGTATTTCGAATCCGATACGCTGATGTCGGGCGGCGATGCCTCGCCGGCGCGCAACACGCGGATCGAAGACGCCAAGCGGACGCTGGAAGCAAGGCTCAAGGATTTCAGCGACGAAGCGCGCCGCAGTGCCCTGTCGCGTCATTACGACAGCTATTGGCTGGCATTCGATACCGACGAATTGGAATTTCACGCGCGGCTCATTCGCTCTGCGGACGAGAAGGCCGAGAAACTCGCCATCGGATCGCGCGGCGGCATCTCCGGCGGGGTGACGGAAATCGTCATCTACACGCTCGACCATCCGGGTCTGTTCTCGCGCCTTGCCGGCGCCATCTCGATGTCCAACGGCTCGATTCTGGGCGCCAAGATCTTCACCACATCGGATGGTTCTGCGCTCGACGTCTTTCTTGTGCAGGACGCCTCCGGCGGTGCGTTCGGCGATGGCGACCGCTTGGATCGGCTGCGCCAGACCATGCTGAAGACCTTGGCCGGTGAACTCCGGCCGCGCGAGGTGCTGGCCAAGCGCATTCCCGGACGGCGCGCCGCGGCATTCAAGACGCGCTCCCGGGTGAATTTCGACAATGAAGCCTCGGCGCTTGCGACCGTCGTGGAAGTCGAAAGCCTGGACCGCGTCGGGCTGCTGTACGAGATCACGCGGGCGCTGTTCGAAGGCGGTATGAGCATCACCTCGGCCATTGTGGCGACCTATGGCGAGCTCGCCGTCGACACCTTCTATGTCCGCGATGTCTTCGGCCACAAGATCGTGCATCCGCAGCGGCTTGCGGCCATCGAGGCACGGCTTTTGAAAGCCCTCAACGGTTAGCTGCGCCCGGCGTTTACGGGCTCGGGTCGTCCGAATCCATCGGTTCGGCCTGCATCTTGTCCGGCTGCATCTTGAGCAGCGGAGCATTGCTGAGCGTTTTTGTCAGTGCACCGATCAGCGTTGCATCCCGGCCGTAACGGTCGGGCCGGAAGCTCACCGTTCCGTCGGCCGCAGGCATCGCCGACCAATAGAGAAAATACACCGGCATCGGATGATCCAGCGCCAGGCGCTGAGTCTGATGCGATTTGATCGCCTGGTTCAGATTGCCCAAACCCTTGTTCGCATCGCCGGTCATGACGAGCGATGCCAGCGGAACGATCTGCTGCACGCGCACGCAGCCATTGCTGATTTCGCGCTCGCTGGAATCGAAGAATTTCTTGTTCGGCGTATCGTGAAGATAAACGTCGAAATCATTGGGCGAATCGAGCATCACCGCACCCAAGGCGGTGGCCGGCCCCGGAAGCTGGCGAATGGCATAGGGGAAATCCGCCGGCACGATCTTTTTCCAATCGATGGTACGGCCGTAAGGATCGCCCGGCGGCCCGTCCGTCACCACCATATGCTTGGTGTAGAGATAATTCGCGCTCTTGCGCAGATGCGGAAGCAGATCCCTGGCCGCGATGTCGCCGGGAATATTCCATGGCGGGTTGGCGACCACCGCGACAATTTCCGAACGCACAATCGGCGTCGGGCTGCCTTTGCGGCCGACGATCACCCGCGAGGTCAGGGCGACGGTTCCGTCGCGAACGAATGTCACGCTCTGATCGGGTACGTTCACGGCGATGTAGCGCGTCTCGAACTGTTCCGGCATCCAGCGCCAGCGTTCCATATTCGCCGCGATCTGACCGAGCCGGAACGCCGCCGGGACGTTCAGGGCGGTAAGCGTCTCGCCGGCGACGCGGCCATTGCCGTCCAGACCGTTGCGGAGCTGAAAGCGCTTGACCGCTTCGCGAATATCGGCCGGCGCGGGCATCGCAATTGCGGCCAAAATAGGATCTTCGAATGCCAATCTTTTGACGAGCGCGCCCAACCGCGCATCGTTGCGGTCGAGCCTGATCTCGTTACTGCCAGGCAGCGATGGCCAGCCGCCCTCATCGGCAATCGTCCGGTAGACGGCCAAGGACTTGGCCAGCGCCCGGTACTCCGGATGCGCCGGCGGAAGATCGGCAAGGAACGCCGTGAGCGCGTGGTCTTTGAGCGCCGCAGTCAGTTGCGCTGCAGCATTGAAATTCGGCAGCGGCAGAAGCACGTCGTTGAAGATGTCGTCCGGATTGATTCGGCCCGTCTTCACGTCGCGCGCATAACGCAGCAACGCAGCGGTGATGGCGACATCATATTCGGCGGCTTCGGAACCGGCCGCCGGCGGCGAATTGGGTTGTGACAATTTATAGTCTTCGTCGCGCAAACCCTGATCATGTGCATGGGCGAGGACAGTGCGAACCTCGCCCGCCGCGGAATCGGCATCCGGGCTTCCGTTCCACGCCGGCAGGAAGTCGCGCGCTTCGTAAAAGCGAAACACGGAATCGGCGGGCGACGGCGATTTCCGCGATTCAAACACGCTGCGCAGGGCCGATTGCGTGCGGGACAAAGGCGAGGGCTCTGCCACGACACGCATCATTGGTGCAGGTTTTACGGTATTATTCGCGCATGCTGCTGCGGCGACGAAGGCCAGCAACAGAGCAGATGCCCGCAGTGCTCCGTATACGGTGATCCCATCACGGCCACGCATTGAATGCATCGATGTCCTCACGGGAAGAATTCTCGAATCTCTTGCTATATGCGCCGTCGAATGCGGCTGGCGTTGCGCTTTGAGGATGGGAAAATTCCGAAGACATCGCCTGTGTAAATGTTGTGACGCGCACGAATGCACGAAAATTTGAGCCGCACTGGTGCTAATGTGATCCGGGGTGAGGGATCATGGACATGGGCCCGTGCTCATGGATCGAAAAGGAGAGACACATATGAATCGGGTTTTGAGCAGGTGTTTATTGCCGGTCATAATGGGCACGGCGATTCTGGCCGCGGGTTGCGCCACGAATCAGGACGTCAAGACAGCACAGGCCACGGCGGATCGCGCAACGATGCAGGCAGAGCAGGCGCGCGCTGCGGCTGATCAGGCCATTTCTGCGGCGCAATCGGCGGGGCAGAAGGCCGACCAAGCCACGACGACCGCCCAGCAGGCCCAACAGGCCGCCGGCAGCGCGCAGACCGCCGCCAACAGCGCCCAAACGGCGGCGGACGGTGCGCAGAGCTCCGCTCAGGCCGCGGCAGCCAGCGCAGAGCAGGCGAAGAACGAAGCGGCAGCGGCTGATGAACGCGTTCAACAGGCCCAAAGACGGCCCACGCGCAATGTTCGCTTGGCAAGAGGCGAGCGGGGGTGAGTGAACGCTTCGGCGCTTCGGCGCCGCAAGCATAGGGGAGACGCAAGCATGCGGCGGCTGGAACCGGGCCCCGCATGCATGCTCCCATCCAGCATACATAGCTGATCGGCCGATCGGACCCGAGCCATTGTGCCCTTGATGTCGGGCACCGGCTCGGCGATAAGGCGCGCTCTCTTTCGGACAGCCGCCATGAACGAGCCCGCCAAACACAGGCCCTTGGTCTTTTCCGGCATGCAGCCCACCAACACGCTGCATCTGGGCAACTATCTCGGCGCGTTGAAGAATTGGGTGAAGCTGCAGCAGCAGATGCCCTGCATCTATTGCGTGGTGGATCTGCACGCGATCACGGTGTGGCAGGATCCTGCCGCGCTGCAACAGGCGATACGGGAAGTCACGGCCACCTATATCGCGGCCGGTGTCGATCCGGCGCGCTCTATCCTGTTCAACCAGTCGCAAGTCAGCGCCCATGCGGAACTCGCCTGGATCTTCAATTGCGTGGCAAGGCTCGGCTGGCTGAACCGCATGACACAGTTCAAGGACAAGGCCGGCAAGAATCGCGAGAACGCGTCGGTGGGGCTATTCGTCTATCCCAGTCTGATGGCGGCGGACATTCTGGCCTATCGGGCGACACATGTGCCGGTTGGCGAAGATCAGAAGCAGCATCTGGAGCTGACGCGCGACATTGCGCAGAAGTTCAACAATGATTTTTCGGCGCCGGATTTCTTCCCCATCGTCGAGCCGGTGATCACCGGCCCCGGCACGCGGGTGATGTCCTTGCGTGACGGCACAAAGAAAATGTCGAAGTCCGACGAATCGGATTTCTCGCGCATCAACCTCACCGACGATGCCGACATGATCGCGCAAAAAATTCGCAAGGCGCGCACCGATCCCCTGCCGATGCCGGGAAGCGTGGAAGAGTTGAAGGACCGTCCGGAAGCGGAAAATCTGATCAACATCTATGCCGGGCTTGCCGATCATTCGCCGGAGGTCGCGATTTCCGAATATGCAGGCGCGCAGTTTTCGGTGTTCAAGAATGCGCTCGCCGATCTTGCGGTGGCGAAACTCACACCCATCGCGACGGAGATGCGCCGGCTGCTGGGCGATCCCGCCGAAATCGACAACATCCTGAAATCGGGCGCGGCGCGCGCCAGCGAGATTGCCGCGCCCGTGATGGCCGAAGTTCGCCGCCTTGTCGGCTTCGTCGGATAAACGCGACCTTTCGGCCTAACGCATTCCCATGAGACGGCTGTTCAGCTCCGAAATGCTGCCATTGCATTCAAGCATCAAGGCGCCGATCTCGACGCGCGCCATCGTCGCCAATGATAAGCCGCCGACCTGGACATCAGTGATGGTCAGCCTGTCGCTCTCGTTTGGACGCACGCGGAACGCGACGTTGACGGGCTGCCGGCTTGGCTGATCGGGGTCGATGACAGCGGCTTGGACGATGGAATCATCGGCACCACGGTCTGTCGAACCCGTGACTTTCAGGGCCTGACCATTGTATCGGCTCAACGCCTTTTCGTACAAAGACACCACATGCGCGGTGAATGCCTCTACAAAGCCGTCGAGTTGCGCCGGCGTTGCGCCGGAGGAATAGGGGCCCAGGGCAAACAGGGCGATGCGGCGGCTTGCAGCAAGCCGCAAAAGGAGCGTGCGAAACTGATCGCGCCGCTCGGTATAGGACAGCGAGGCGCTGTTGAGGATCGCATAGCCCTTATCGAAGTTCTGCTGGATGAACGCTTCCGTGGCGGGACTCGCCGAAGCTGGCCGAACCGGAAGGACGACGCAGAACGCCAATAAACCGGATAGAGCCAGTTTTTTCCACATCAGCTATGCCTCCGGCTTGCACTCCGAAACCACAGTCCTTCAGGATTGCGACCATCTTTGGGCAGCTACGGCGAAGTTCCCGCTTCTGCGCATGCCGCGTAAGCGGGGCCTGGCTGAAATTCCCGACAGGGCTGAAAGCGATGTATGATCGAGCCTGCAAAATTGATGAGTGCGCCATGCTCGCTGGCCTGGGCGAAATACTCTATCGGGGAGGTTCGATCGGCGCGGCGATTATCGCCATTGCCGCCCTCGTTGGGATTCTCCTCAATATCGGCCATGAAAACGGGCCGGCGATTGTCAAAACTCTGACCGTCGCGACCGTCGCCTGGGGTATCGGCCGGACTGCGCTGCACGTCTTGGCCGGCCGATAGCAGAAAGGTTCTTGCCCGGCGGGCACCTATACCGTCACCGGCTGTTCCGTCTGTGCCCGCGCCCAAGCCAGATAATCGCTGCTGCCGGCTTCGATCGGCAAGACCACGAAACACGGCACCTCATAGGGATGAATCTCCCACAGTGCCGCCATGGCCTGATCGACCAGCGTGCGCCGGGTTTTGACGAAGGCCGCGAATTCCGCAGTCTCCTCACGCTTGCCTTCCCACATATAGATGCTCGTCATCTTGGGATAGATATTGACGCAGGCGGCCAGTTTCTTCTCGACCACCAGCCGTGCGGCGGTGCGCGCCGTCTCCAAGTCGGGATAGGTCGAATACAGAAAACAGAACTCGTTCGTCGCTTCGGCCATGGGTCACCAGCTCTCGCTCAGCGGAATATGATTGGGCATTGCGGCGACGCGTTTCAACCATGCGCCGATCCCGGGATAAAGAGAAAGATCGAAGCCGCCTTCATGCGCCACATGGGTGTAGCCATAAAGCGCGATGTCGGCGAGGCTATAGCTGTCGCCCGCCAGCCAGTTGTGCGTCGCCAGGCGCGTTTCCATCACGCGCAATGCTGCATTGCCTTTGGCGTGCCATTCGGGAACCAGCGCGCGCTTTGTCTCCAGCGCCTCCTTGGGTTCGTAGGCGAGCCAACGCCGCGCCACCGCGACATAGGGCTCATGCTCATATTGCTCGAAGAACATCCATTCGAGCATTTTTGCCCGCTGCCAGGGCTCTGCCGGAATCAGCGCGGTGCCTTCGGCGATGTAGCAAAGAATGGCGCCCGATTCGGCGAGGCAGCGCCCGTCATCCAGTTCGAGCAACGGCACGCGCCCAATCGGATTCTTGGCCAGGAATTCGGGCTCGCGCGTGCGCCTGGCTGCGAGTGGATATTCGATCAGACGAACGGGAAATCCGCATTGCTTCGCGGCCAGCCGCACTTTGTAGCAATTGCCTGAAATCTGCATGTTGTGAAGAATCGTCATAAGTTGCTCCCCTCGAAATGCTCTGCGAAAAACAACGGCACAAAAAAAGGGCGGCGAGGAATTTCCGCGCCGCCCGTGTCCGAATATCGGCTTGGATCTAGGCCGCGCGCAAATTCACCGCCTTGGCGCCGCGTGTGTCCGGCTGAATATCGAAGGCAACCTTCTGCCCTTCGTTCAGCGTGCGCATGCCTGCTGCTTCGACCGCGGTTGCGTGGACGAACACGTCCTTGCCGCCGCCCTCCGGCGAAATAAAGCCGTAGCCTTTTGCCGTGTTGAAAAACTTGACCGTTCCGACTGCCATGACCGCTCCTGCTCAATCGCTCCCCGCCGGAGCGACATGCCCCGGCGCCGCTTCGGCGCCATTGATTTTTTTTGAAGGGAGGCTGTCTCGTCCGGGCGCACTAAAGGCGGGTAGGGGCAAAACAAGCGCGCTTCATCGAACGGACGCCGTCGCACGCGCTAATCATAAGGTCACGCCAGTCGAAACTCAAGTTGCAGGAACCCGCCGGGCGCACGCGGAGTTTTCCCTGTTGGAGTCGTGATGTCCGCGCTCCTGCGCAGGCCTCGCGTTGAAGGAGAAAACCCATGAAATCCGCATATTTGCCAGTGATTTTGTTCGCGTCCGGCTTGGCCGCCGGGACGGCCATTGCGGCGAGCGATGCGCCCAAAGACGGACAGCCCATGACCATCGATGGCGTCGAAACCGTCTGTACCGGGACCAGTACGGATGAGCGGGCAGACCCGCAATGGCATGGCTATCCGTTCCATCTCGAAATCGCCGGCAAGGAAGGCCAATATCTTGGCGGCGAGAAAGTCACGGTATCCGGCAACGGTCATTCGGTCTCTGTGCAATGTGGCGGCCCTTGGGTGCTGATGCAGCTCCCCGCAGGCTCCTACAAGGTTTCCTTGGATGTGCCCGATGCCGGCCATAAGGACGTGACGGTTCGTGTGCCGGGGCGCACGGTCGTGCAGTTCGCCAATGCGGGCGGTGCAGAAGTCCCGAATTAGCGGCGTTTTGAATCAAATGCCGCGCGAAAGCGTCAGGGTTCGATAAAACCTGCTGGCCATAATGGCCCGCATGGACGGCATTGCTTCTCTGGCGGTTGCGGGACTGAATGCGAGCACCACGCGCTTCGAGGCGAGCGCGAAGCGCGTGGTGCAAGATCCCGGCGCCGATTTGGCGTCTGAGCTCGTGACCCAAAAAATGGCGGCGATGGATTTCGAAGCCAATGCCGCGGTGCTCAAACGCGCCAACGCGATGACAAAATCGCTTCTGGATATTCTGGCGTAATTCAGCCCTCCCCTTGAGGGCGCTGTCATCCCCGGCGAGCCGTGCATCGGCGCGGCCAGGGAAGGGGACCGATTTTCCGGAAGAACGCGCCGGT
This sequence comes from Micropepsaceae bacterium, assembly GCA_036264295.1. Classification (GTDB taxonomy): domain Bacteria; phylum Pseudomonadota; class Alphaproteobacteria; order Micropepsales; family Micropepsaceae; genus CAIYRG01. The sequence goes on from DATARE010000595.1 coordinate 14,770, forward strand.
TCGTCGGCGAATGGGTTCCCTTCCCTTCGCAGCCTTCGGCTGCTCAGCCGGGAATGACACTGGCGGCCCTTCTGTTCCGCATCCGGGAATTGCGTTAGATCTTCCGCGCTGAAAGTGCGGGCGGGTTCGCATGACCATCACGATCTATCACAATCCCAAATGCCAGACCTCGCGCAACGTGCTGGGTTTGCTGCGCGATGCGGGCAAAGAGCCGGACATCATCGAATATCTGAAGACGCCGCCCTCGCGCGCCGAACTGGCACGGCTGGTGAAACGCATGGGCGGCAAGGTCAGCGACATCGTGCGCTGGAAAGAACCCATCGCCGCCGAAATCGGTCTTGGCAAGGACAAGAGCAGCGACGATGAAATGCTGGATGCCATGATCGCGCACCCGATCCTGATCAACCGGCCCATCGTGGTGACGGAGAACGCGGTAAAACTCTGCCGCCCGTCCGAGACGGTGAAGGATTTGCTTTAGGTTGCTGCCTTGCTGTGTTGAACCGTCAAACGGTGACGGTAAGGATTGCACCACGAACTTCCAAGGGCAGCGACTCGCTCCCCTTTACATCGCGTTTTGCGATTCCCATGTGGTCGAAGCCGGAACCTGAAGAGGGGCGTTGTCGACCGTCTTCAATGCAGGTTTCGGCCGGCGTTTGCGTCTCCCGGGGAGCAACGAACCTTGGGATAAAACGCGCCGAAGGCGGAAAACCTACGGGCCGTCCTCGGCTGCGGGCGTGAAGGTGAGCTGTGCCCAAACCCTGCATGAGCCCTTCAGAAAGGTGGATGCAGGCCGGTACTGGGCCGTCGTCCGGGTCACCGAGGGTATCCACTCCTCCGGTCCCCTTGCGCTTTCCGAAGTGTCGGGGCGCGGAAAGGATGTGCGGGCAGGCTTCACCCAAAACCGCCGGGCGTGAGGCGCCGGGATCGGCACCTTCTCGTTTCCACCGTGCGCGTTCGCGCTGACACCGGCGCCTCACGCCATCCCCTCGTTTGGCGTGGCGGCATGCCCATATAATCCGTATACGGATTTAATCTAGCCCTGGCCCAATTGCTTGCCGCGAAGGGTGGCTGCGGCAATGGCGCGGGTCATCAATTCGCGCAAACCCTCGGGCGCCGTCAGGACGGTCAGCGCGGCTTCCGTGGTGCCTCCGGGACTGGTGACTTCTTTGCGCAGCTCGGCCGCGCCCCGCGCGTCGGCCGCCAGAAGGGCGCCGGCCCCTGAAATCGTCGCGCGGGCGAGCCGCTCGGCTGTGGCTTCATCCAGGCCTTGGGCCCGTCCCGCATCGGCAAGCGCTTCGGCCATCAGGAACACATAGGCCGGTCCCGATCCCGAAACCGCCGTCACCGCATCCATCAGCGCCTCGTCGTCCAGCCACAGCGTTTCGCCAAGCGAACCCATCAGCATTTGCGCCAGATTGCGGTCGCCGCCGCCAACACCCGCATCGGCGTACAGCACCGTGATGCCTTGGCCGATCGCGCCCGGCGTGTTTGGCATCGCGCGCACCAGCCGCGCGGAAGATCCGAGACTTGCGCCAAGGAAACCCGTGGTGATTCCGGCAGCAATCGAAACGACCAAGGCGCCGGTTCCGCCGAGCGCCCGCAACAGCGCCGTTTCGCCCTTCAGCACCTGCGGTTTCACGGCCAGCACGGCGGCGTCCAGCGCTGGCACGCCGGCGATCTCAAATCGCGGATGCAGCACAATGGCCCCGGTGCCCGCCAGCGCCGTCATGGCTTCGGAGGGAAACGGCTCGATCACATGAATGGCGGAAAACCGCTTGGCGCTGAGCCAGCCCTTGATAAGAGCCCCGCCCATGCGTCCCGCGCCGATCAGAAGCGCTGCGCCCGGCGCCGGCGCGGTCATGTGCGGCTCAAGCCTGTCCGGCACATTCCAGCACGGCGGCGGCCATGGCTTCCTGTGCCGACTTGCCGCCCCAGAGCACGAATTGGAAGGCCGGATAATAATGTTCGCATGCCTCGATCGCGAGATGCAGAAGCGCCTCGCACTGGGCCGCGCTGACGCGCGAATCGGGGAAGATCAGAACGTGACGGAACAGCACGGTACCGTCTTCCGCCCACAGGTCGAAGTGACCGAGCCAGAGTTGCGCGTTCACCGACATCAGCAGTTCGGCGATTTCTCCGCGGCGTTCGCGGCTGACCCGCATGTCGAAGCTGACCGACACGTGAAGCGCCTGCAGATCTTCGCGCCAGGTGAAACAGAAATGATAATCGCACCAGCGCCCGGCAACCGAGAGATTGATCTCGTCACGCGCCGAACGCTCGAACGGCCACCCATTGTCCTCGACCGCCTGCTCGAGCATGTCGAGCGGGTGTTCGAGCGCTGGCATTTCTTCGGGTGTCGCAAGCTTCATCAGGGAATCCTCGAAGCGGCTAGGCCGTGCGAAGCAGTATCAATCAACCTGACACAAGATTTTGATTCGTGACAAGAGCCGCCCCCGT
>DATARE010000604.1:0-10593 GCA_036264295.1 Micropepsaceae bacterium
GTGCCGGGCTTTCGCAGCGGCGACACACCTCCCTGGCTGGTCGATCGCATCTTCCGCAACCTGTTGATCGATGTGACCGGCAATACGCATCGCACGGAAATCTGCATCGACAAGCTTTATTCCCCGGATGGACCAGCCGGGCGGCTTGGGCTCGTCGAATTCCGCGGTTTCGAAATGCCCCCGCATTCGGAGATGAGCCTGGCACAGACATTGGTGCTGCGTGCCTTGATCGCACGGTTCTGGAATGCGCCCTATCCCAACGGCCTGGTGCGGTGGGGCACGCAGCTCCACGACAAATTCATGCTGCCGCATTTTGTCTGGGCCGATTTCGCCGACGTCGTCAGCGACATGAACGTGAATGGCTTCCCCTTCGAACTGGATTGGTTCCAGCCGCATTGGACCTTCCGTTTTCCGCAGCATGGCGTGGTTCAGTATGAGGGTGTGCGCTTGGAGCTGCGCCACGCCTTGGAGCCGTGGAATGTGATGGGCGAGGAAAGCGCCGCCGGCGGCACGGTCCGATATGTCGACAGTTCAGTCGAGCGCCTGCAGGTAAAAGCGTCGGGGCTAACAGAGGGCCGCCACGCCATCCTGGTCAATGGCCGCCGCATTCCCTTGCGCACCACTGCGCAGGGCGAGGGCGTCGCCGGCGTGCGCTTTCGCGCCTGGCAGCCACCGCACACATTGCATCCCACCATTGCACCCCATGTTCCCTTGTCGTTTGAGATTTGGGATGGCTGGCGCAAGCGCTCGCTTGGCGGCTGCACCTATCATGTCGCCCATCCCGGTGGCCGCAGCTACTCGGTTTTTCCGGTTAACGCCTATGAAGCCGAGGGGCGCAGGCTTGCGCGCTTCGAACCGTTCGGCTTTACCGGGGGAATGTTCGAGCCCAAACCCTCCGAGATTAACCCTGACTTCCCCTGCACGCTGGATTTAAGACGCTATCATTAGCTGGATGGATCGAGCGTGACCGTGTCTGAAACCAACTCCCCGGCCTCGCAGAAATCGCGCGCACGAAAGGCATCGGCCGTGGCGCGCTATGACGAAATGTTGGATCCGGCCGGCGACTTGCGTCCGCAATGGCAGCAAGTGGCGCGCGCCTTCGAACAGATGACGCCGGAAGAATATGCAAGCCGCCTTGCCTCCACCCGCGACATGATGCGGGACAACGGCGTCACCTACAATGTCTATGACGAGGCCGGGGGCCAGGCGCGCCCTTGGGAAATCGACATCGTTCCCTTCGTGATCGGCGAATCCGATTGGAAACTGATCGAGGCAGGAATCGCCCAGCGCGCGCGGCTTGCCGATTTGGTCCTGCGCGATATTTACGGCCCGCAAAAGCTTCTCGCCGACGGCCATATACCGCCGCATCTCGTCTTTGGGCATCCGCAATTCCTGCGCCCTTTGATGGGGATCACCCCGCCAGGCGGCGTGCATGTGCATCTCTATTCGGCCGACTTGGCGCGCACTCCCGATGGTTCGTGGGTGGTGTTGTCGACGCGCGCGGATGCACCGAGCGGAATCGGCTACGCGCTGGAAAACCGCATCGTCATCAGCCAGACCTTTCCCGATCTCTTTCGCGACCTGCAGGTCGAACGTCTGGCCTCTTTCTTCAACGCCTATCGCGAACATGTCCTAGGCTTGGCGGAAGCCGGCAAGGGCCGTGCGGTGTTTCTCACGCCGGGGCCGTATAACGAAGCGTATTTCGAGCACGCCTATCTCGCGCATTATCTCGGTCTTTCGCTCGTGGAGGGCCAGGATCTGGTTGTACGCGACGGTTCGGTTTACCTGAAGACCCTCGCCGGGCTGGAACCCGTTGCGGTCATATTCCGGCGTCTGGATTCGGATTTCTGCGATCCGCTGGAATTTCGCGCCGATTCCCAGCTCGGCGTCCCCGGACTTGCAGAGGCCGCACGCGCGGGCGGTGTGGTCCTGGCAAATGCGCTGGGTGGCGGCGTCATCGAATCGCCCGGCATGAATGCCTATCTTCCCAATGTGGCGCGGGCGCTTACCGGTGAAGACCTGGCAATTCCGGACATTCCCACCGTGTGGTGCGGCACGGCTTGGGGCCGTGAGGAAGCATTGCTGCGCCTGCGCGACGTTGTGGTGCGCAATGCGTTTGACGCGCGGCAATTGTTTTGGCGCGGGTCATCGGCGCGGTTGGGATCGGAAATAAAACCGGCGGAAGCGGCAAATCTCGCAGCCCGATTGGAACGGCGCGGCGCAACCTTTGTTGTCCAGGACATCGCGCCGCTGGGACTTGCTCCGGTCTATGATGGTGGCGGCCTTGGCGCGAAACCGGCCTCGGTACGCGTGTTCGCAGCCTGGACACCCGATGGGTACCGAGTCATGCCTGGTGCGTTGACGCGTGTCGCGCAGGACGAAACGGTGCGCGCGCTATCCATGCAGGCGGGGGCGGCCAGCAAGGACACCTGGGTTCTTTCCAGCGCTCCGGTGGACAACTTCACCCTGCTGCACGGGACGGTGCCGCTGTCCATTCGCCGTTTCGGTGACGAGGCGCCCAGCCGCGCCATGGACAATCTGTTCTGGCTGGGCCGCTATGCGGAGCGCGCCGAGAACCTGGTCCGCGTGCTGCGGGCCGTGGTTCATCGCTTGGGCGACGACACGGCCATGACGACGAACTCCGCCGCCAGCGAGCTGGCACGCCGGCTGCTATTGCCCCAGGGACAGGCAACTGCCACAGCCGTTGCAGATGCCGAAAAAGGCGATACCGCACGGCTTTCCGCGGAATTGCACGCGCTGGCCTTTTCCCATGAAGCGCCGCAAGGCTTGCAACGGATCTTGCAGGCGGTGCAGCGGACCGCATGGTCGGTGCGCGACCGCTTGTCCTTTGACACATGGCGCACGATCCATGCCTTCACCGCTGCCGACGGCATGCCCGATCTCAGCCAGGCGTTCGAATCGGCAGGGATGCGAACCTATTTCGACACCCTGATCCGGCGCGGTGCGGCGCTGTCCGGCCTGTCCGCGGAAAACATGACCCGTGGCAGCAATTGGCTTTTCCTCGATGTGGGCCGCAGAATCGAGCGCGCCAGCCACGCTGCCTGGCTGGTTGGTCAGATGCTGTCGCCGCGGGACGGCGATATCGAACACATTCAGCACGCGCTTGAGATCGCCGACAGTTCGATGACCTATCGCTACCGCTATCTGAATGTCTTTCAGATCCCGCCGGCGATCGATCTTCTGCTGCTGGACCCGACTAATCCGCGCTCGGCCGCATTTCAAATCAACACCATTCTGCGGCATGTGCTGAGCCTGCCCAAGATCACGCCCGTCCAGAGAAAGAACTTTCCCAAAGCGATCATCGACGAAGCGCGCGATCTGATGCTGAACGCCGACCCGTTTGAACTCGCAGGCGCAGACGATACCGGAAAGCGCGCGGCGCTCAACAAATTGTGCGCCGAAATCGAGGACATCATGCCTCGCCTCTCCGATGCCATTGCAGATGCCTATTTCCAGCACGCCGCGGCGCGCAGAGCGGGCGCATCGCAGGAGCCGCGCTGATGGATTATCGCGTTCGCCACCGCACGACCTACCGCTATGCGCAGGACGTTTCTTATTCGCACCATATCGTTCACCTGTCGCCGCGCGATACCGCCACGCAGCGGGTGGAGGACTTCACCCTCACCATTTCTCCGGCGACCGCGCACCGCGTCCGCCGTGAGGATTTTTTCGGCAATGCGACCGAATGGCTGGCGCTGAACGAACCCCACGCGGTGATCGATATTGTGGCGCAGAGCAAGGTCGCCGCGTTCGATCCGCCGGAGCGCGATGCGGAAGCAAGCGATTCCTGGGAAGAGGTACGCGCGCGACTAGAAGCTGCGGACGAGGATACGCACGATATCGTGCAATATGTTTTCGATTCGCCTCTGACGGCTTTCACAGTGGACCTTCCGGCCTATGCTTCTGACAGTTTCACGCCGGGCCGGCCGGTGTTGGCGGCGGCTCTGGAACTGATGTCGCGCATTCATGCGGACTTCCGCTACGACACCACCGTGACCGACGCATCTACTCCGGTAGACCGCGTGTTCGAAATGCGCGCCGGTGTCTGCCAGGACCTCGCCCATATCGGCATCGCGATGATGCGCTCGCTGGGCCTGCCGGCGCGCTATGTCAGCGGGTATCTGCTGACGCGGCCCCCGCCAGGACAACCGCGTTTGGTCGGCGCCGATGCCAGCCATGCCTGGTTCTCCGTTTGGGCACCCCCCTATGGCTGGGTCGATCTCGACCCCACCAACGATGTCATCCCGGGCGAAGAACACATCACCGTCGCCTGGGGACGCGATTATTGGGACGTGGCCCCCATGAACGGCATCGTAATCGGGGGCGCCGATCATCTCATCGAGGTCGGCGTCGACGTCATTCCGATCGACTAATTGCGCTTGCACGAAAGCTGAAGTCACGCAGACGCATTTACCCAGTATGAGGCAGCGCATAGGCCAGCACGTAATCGCCGATGGGTGTGTGCATGAAGTGATGACCGCCTGCCATGAAGCCGATATATTCACGGCCGTTTTCCTCATAGGCCATGGGCGTCGCCTGCCCTCCGGCAGGAAGTGTGTCTTTCCAGACCACTTTTCCGGTCTGGATATCGATTGCGCGGATAAGATTATCTGTTGCCGCGGCGATAAAAATAAGTCCGCCCGCGGTGATCAATGGTCCCCCATTATTCGGCGTCCCAATAGTGACCGGCAGCATGGAGGGCACCCCGAAGGGGCCGTTCGCGCGGGCCTCACCAAGCGGCGTATCCCAAAGTGTCTTCCCGGTTGCGAGGTCAATCGCCGTGATACCGCCGTAAGGAGGCCGTGTGCACATCATGCCGGTCCGCTGCTGCCAACCCGGATTGATTTTATCCGCGTACGGAGCGCCAGCCTGCGGACCGTATTCGACAACGCCCGGCCTCATCTGTTCATGCGCGACGTTGATCGGTTCCAAGCCCAGCCGATCGGCATCTTTCCGGGGCAACAGGCGATCATTATTTGGCATATTGTTGTAGTTGACGATCAGTATGCCGCGTTTGGGATCAACCGCCGCACTCCCCCAATCGGTGCCACCATTGTAGCCGGGATATTGAAGATAATTCTTGTCGGCGGTGGGCGGCGTGTAGCGCCCCTGATAGCTGACCTGACGAAATTGTATCCTGCACCAAAGTTGATCCAACGGCGACATGCCCCACATGTCCTTTTCGGTCAGCACGGGTTTGGCGACGGAGTGATAGCCGGAGTAGGGCTGGGTCCGGGACAGCCTCCCAGCTTCGACACCGCCCACCGGGACCTTGCGTTCCTCGACAGGAAAGAGCGACCTGCCGGTTCGACGGTCGAGCACAAAAATCTCGCCCTGCTTGCTGGGGAGAATGACCGCCGGAACAGGGCCGTTTGCCGTCGGCACATCGACGAGTGTGGGCTGCGAGCCCAAGTCATAATCCCAAACGTCATAATGCACCGTCTGGAAATGCCAAACAGGTTTACCGGTCGTTACGTCGATGGCAACAAGCGAACTGCTGTACTCGTTTTCATAATCCTTCCTGTTGCCGCCGTAATAATCGACAGAGGAATTGCCCAGGGGCACATACACATAACCCAGCGCATCGTCGCCGGCAGCTGACGTCCACATATTCGGCGTTCCGCGCGTGTAGGTCTCGCCCGGCGGTGGCGCACCCGTCCGTTCCGGATGGCCCATGTCCCACGCCCAGGCGAGCTTGCCTGTGACCGCGTCATATCCGCGAATGACACCTGAAGGCGCGTTCTCGGCTTGCCCATCCTGCACCTGCGCACCCATAACGATCACGTTTCTTACAAGGATGGGTGCCGCCACATTCCCGTACCATCCCGGGACCGTCTCGCCGATCCCCTCCGTGAGGTCGACGGCCCCATTACGTCCGAAATCGCTGCACAGCTGGCCTGTCTCCGCATCTACCGCCAAAAGCCGCGCGTCAAGAGTTCCCTCTATGATCCGCGACGCGCAGATTTGGTCGGGCGATGCGTCGGGATCTTTGTAATAGGCAACGCCGCGGCAGGTTGCGCCATAGGGAATCGCATCGTCCGGGACTTTTGGATCGTAGCGCCACCATTCCTTTCCGGTGGCCGCATCGAGCGAAATGATAATGTTCTTCGCGGAGCACAGAAATAGGCGGTCGTCCACCTTGAGCGGCGTCGTTTCAGGCGAATATTTCCCTTGCGCATTTTTGTCGGGCATATCGCCGGTGCGATAGGTCCAGACCCGTTTCAGTTTGCCGACATTATCCCGGTTGATTTGGTTGAGCGACGAATAGCGAAGTGCATGCGACGTCCCGCCATATGAGGTCCAGTCTGTCGAAGCGACTGCGTCGTTAAATCCATAATTCGCTGTGGCGATGCGGTTTGGCACGGCTGCGGTTGTGGCCCGCTCCTGCGCCGTCCCACGGCCGATAAGAGCCAGGCCAGCAACAACAGCGCCAGCGACGATGAGAATGGCGATAACCGCTACGCGCTCCGGCCTTGGCCGCGCTGACGGCCGCACTGTCTCCGGTGGCGTCCTGCCGGCGATTACCTCGTCATATGTCGGCGACAAAAACCGGCGTCTCCGAGCGAGGACCGGAATAATCATCAGTGAAAGAATCGCAAGAAGTGTCGGCGCCACCACCCGCGGAACAAGCGCCCATCCATCATTTCCGACTTCGCCCAAAGCCCACAGCCATGTGAGCGCATAGGTCAGAAGGTAAATGCCAACGCCCCAAAGCGAACCGAGCAGAATTCCTGCTCCGCTGACCGCCAGCCCAAGACCTGCAAACGCATAGTACCAGGAGCCACCTAGCACAATTAGCCAAACGCCACCTGCCAAGATGACTATTCCTAAAAGCAGCAGGACGACGGCAAAAGCCGCGGTCAACCATTCGCCTATTGTCAGATGTTTGGCGGAAAAGAGTGTTCTGTAAGTCATGGCAAACGCCTTCTGAAGCCAGGGAGCTCCGAAACGGGATCGCCTGGAGAGCGCAACGCAGAACTGTTGTCTCTTTTTTGCTTCACGTCTGAAAACCCCGACGGAAAGGATGGTTCCGCCGTTACACAAATTTGTGCAGCGAAGATTTCGCGAAGCAAGGTCCTGGGCGGGAGCGAATGAGAGCGGGACGCGTTGCCACGCCAACCTCCGCACGGATATTTCAATGCGCCTCTTCGCGGCCCTATCGCTCCTCTTTCTGGGTTCGAGTACGAATATCTGTTTGGCAAGTTCGGCAGACGACCCCGCCAAACCCGGCAACACACAGCCTGAAACGCAACATATTTTCGGTGATTGGGGCGGGCTCCGAACGAGCCTGGCGACGAAAGGTATTGACCTTTCCTTAGGCTATATCGGCCAGCTCGCTGCAAATGTTTCGGGCGGCAAAAGAGCCGGATTTGATTATGCCCAGCAGCTTGAGTTCAAAGCCGATTTCGACTGGGGCAAAATCGCCAACCTAAGCGGATTTAGCACGCATGCGATTTTCGTGAATCGGCTGGGACGAAATCTGTCTTCGGACTATATAGGCGACAATGTTTTTCAGGCGCAGTCCATGTATGGCGGCGGCGGCAATGTCGTCGTGCATCTCGCAGAACTTTACGGCGAGCAGGCGTTTCTCGGTGGCAAGGTGGATGTTGCGGCGGGTCGGCTCTTGGTGGGAGAGGACTATGCCACATCGCCTCTTTACTGCGATTTCATGAGCACGGCCGTCTGCGGCTATCCGAATTCTCTCGCCGCCAAAGCCGGCTTTACAACCTTTCCAAATTCGACATGGGGAGCACGGGTTCGTGTTGCGGCCTTGGAACATCTGTATGTCCAGGCGGGCGCCTATCAAGTCCGGCCAGAAGCGGGCGGAAATACCGGACTTAACTGGGGTTGGTCAGGAACGACCGGGACCTATTATCCCTTCGAGGTAGGCTATGAACCTGCCTATGGCTCTTCGCGGCTGAACGGTCACTACAAATTGGGTTTTGTCCACGACACTTCGAATTATCCCGATTTGCTCGAGGACGAAAACGGTCTGGCATTCGCCGAAACAGGCAATCCGGCCGCTATGCATAACGGCCGAAATTCTCTTTATTTCTTGGCTGATCAGATGCTGTACAGAAGCGGACAAAAACCAGAGGACGGTCTCATTTTGTTGGGCGGCTTTGTTTCGTCGGATAAGAGCACTTCACAATTTTCACGCTTTGCATTTTTCGGCCTCACGGACCAAGGCATCATCGCGTCGCGCCCTGACGATTCCTTCGGCGTTCTCGTTGCGTGGCAGGAGGTCAGTGACGCGCTCGCTGCCACACAGGCGCTTCAGGCTGCGAACGGCATGCCGTTGGAGAAAAGCGCCCAGGGCATACAGTCGCATGAAAGCCTTATCGAGGCTCGCTACAACATTGCCGTCTCCCCCGGCCTCGCAATCATGCCGGATGTGCAATATGTGGTTCATCCCGATGCAGCTCGCGTCCTTCCAAATTCGGTGGTGGTCGGGATACAAATGAAGGCGAACCTCTAGCCGCCAGCCATCGGCTTTCGGTTGAGGATTTAAATTGCAGGCGTGAACCGCTATCTGTTTGCGGCACATCTGCCGAATCCTGCCTGAAGAGTATTACCATGACCGACACACCCCCCGATCGCTTGGCTATTAATCCCAAGAGCCCCCATCACAACGCCGCCCTCCTCGAACGCGGCGTGGGGATCAAGTTCAATGGGGCCGAGAAAACCAATGTCGATGAATACTGCGTCAGCGAGGGCTGGATTCGCGTGACGGTGGGAAACACGACCAACCGCGCCGGCGAGCCGCTGACGATCAAGCTCAAAGGCAAAGTCGAACCCTATTTTCGCGATCAGGCCTGATCTCAGGTGCCGCAAAACGTCTGACGGACGATTTGCTCGGGCCGCGGCGGTTCGCCATAGGCCCGGAACGCCGGCTGATCCTCGTAGGGCTGTGAAAGAACCGCCAGCAAAGTTTCGAAGGGTTGGAAATTCCCGTCCCCAACGGCAGCGGCAATCGCCTCCTCCACCCGATGGTTGCGGGGAGTAAAGGCGGGATTGGCGTTGCGCATGAGCGCGCGCCGGGCCTCTGGGTCGCCGCCCTCTTGTACCAGCCGATGGCGCCACATCCCCGCCCACGCATCATAGGCGGTCGGGTCCTCGAACAGGTTCCGCACGGCGGCGTCACCGTGAACGCCGGCTGCAGCATCGCAGAGACCGCGGAACGTCAGGGTGAAATCGGCCTTGTTGCGGGCCATTCGTTCGAGCAGATCCTGACCCAACGCCAGATCGTCCCCGCGGCTTTGCATCAGCCCGAGTTTGCGCCTCAACCCCGCAAGGTATGCGGCCTCGAAGCGAGCGGTAAATTCCTCGATCGCGTGGCGCGCATCGTTCAAAGCCTCGGCTTTGTCCACGACGAGCAACGGCAAAAGCGCCTCCGCGAAGCGGGCAAGATTCCACTGCGCGATTCGAGGCTGGTTGGCATAGGCATATCGGCCCATCTCGTCGATCGAGCTATAGACCGCGGCCGGATCATAGGCGTCCATGAACGCGCACGGTCCATAATCGATGGTTTCGCCCGCAATCGAAGTGTTGTCGGTATTCATCACGCCGTGAATGAACCCGACGAGCAGCCATTGGGCGACGAGCGCCACTTGCCGCTGGATCACCAGCTCCAGAAGCGACCGATATGGGTTCGCTGCGTCCGCAGCTTCCGGATAATGCCGCCCGATCACATGGTCTGCGAGGGCCCGAATCGCATCGACGTCGCGGCGGCTCGCAAAGAATTCGAACGTGCCGACGCGAATATGGCTCGCTGCAACGCGGGTCAGCACGGCGCCGGGCAAAGCGGTTTCGCGCAACACCATCTCACCGGTAGTCACCGCGGCGAGCGCCCGCGTTGTGGGAATTCCGAGCGCCGCCATGGCCTCGCTGACCAGATATTCGCGCAACACGGGCCCGAGTGCGGCGCGGCCGTCGCCACGGCGCGAAAACGGCGTCGGGCCGGCCCCCTTGAGCTGGATATCGCGCCGCAATCCGCGTGAATCGATGATTTCACCCAGCAGAATGGCGCGGCCATCGCCAAGCTGCGGAACGAACCCGCCGAACTGATGGCCGGCATAGGCCATCGCCAGCGGCTCGCTTCCCCGGGGCACGCGATTGCCGGCAAAAAACGCAATCGCTTCCGGCGTGGCGAGTTGCTTCGGATCGAGCCCGAGTTCGCGGGCCAGTGCGCCATTCACTTGGATAAGACGGGGCGCAGCCACTGGCGTCGGCGGGAGCCGCGCGTAGAATTGTTTGGGCAAACGCGCATAGCTGTTGTCGAATGCGAAGAAACCGATTGCTTCGGTTTGTGACGTCATGACAAATCCAGCGTGTGGCGTCGCAGCGGTTTCACCATCGGCGGCCACAGCAACATCGTCAAGGGATGGGATTCGTGAAGATCACGCCAGCGGAAGACGATAGCCTTCCGGTCCATGGCGCGGAACGTGTCCACAGCGAGGTTTCGCAAAAGACAGACGGTTTCCTGAAAAGCTTGGGACCTGGCCTCGTTACGGGCGCGGCAGACGATGACCCGAGCGGCATCGCGACATACAGCCAGGTGGGCGCGCAATT
>DATARE010000007.1:0-4385 GCA_036264295.1 Micropepsaceae bacterium
CCGGAACCTTCGGCACGGCAAAGGGACCGGCCGATACGTTCACGCCGTTGAATCTGTGGGATGTGCGCCTGTCCGGTGGACGCAGCGCATCGTTCACCACGCCTCCGGGCCATACAGGTGCGGTCTTCGTGCTGAAGGGCAAGGTCAGCGTGAATGGCGCCGCCGCGCGCGAAAGCGAATTCGTGCTGCTCGACCGTCAGGGGGAGGGCTTCAGCATCGATGCCGAAACCGACGCGACGCTGTTGATCCTCAGCGGCGAACCCATCGACGAACCAGTGTTCGGCTATGGACCTTTCGTGATGAACAATGAAGGCGAAATCCGTCAGGCCATGATGGATTACCAAAGCGGCAAAATGGGCCATCTGAAATAATTGCAGCCCTATCCCCCTCCCCGCTAATGGGAGGGGTTCGGTTTATTTTGTGCGGCGCTCGCTGCGGGTGCCGTCGCGCAAGTTCGCTTTCAGGAATTCGATCAGCACCTGCAGTGCCGCCGGATTCTGCCGCCGGCTCGGATAATAGAGATAGAACGCGTCGGGCGGCGGCAGCCAATCGTCCAGCACCGTCACCAATTTTCCCTGGTCCAGCAGCGGGTGCGCATAGACATCCAGCACATAGAACAGGCCGGCACCGTCTGCCGCCAACCGCACGCCCATGACGGGATCGTTGGTGATGACGGACCCTTCGACGGCGACTTCGATACGCTTGCCCTTTTTTTCAAACCGCCACGGAAAGAGGCCGCTCGGAAAGCGAAACCGGATGCAATTGTGTTCGCGCAGATCCTGCGGCCTTTCGGGAGTGCCGCGTTTCGCCAGATAGTCCGGCGAGCCCACGATCACCGCACGCAAATCGCCACTGACACGCACCGCAACCATGTCGCGTTCCACGCGCTGGCCGACGCGAATGCCTGCATCGAAGCGTTCCGCGACAATGTCCTGCAATGCGGCTTCCGCGGAAACCTCCAGCCGGATATCTTTATACTGATCGATAAAGCGCGCGAGCACGGGCGCCAGCAGGAATTCCGACGCCGGCGGCGACACGGTCAACCGCAAGGCACCACACGGCCGGTCGCGGAAATCATTGATGGATTCGAGCGCGGAATTGTAATCGTCGAGCACGGGACGCAATCGCCCCAGCAGCCTTTCGCCCACCGCCGTGAGACTGACGCTGCGTGTGGTGCGATTGAGCAACCGCACCGAAAGGCCCTCTTCGAGGCTGCGGATGGCCTGGCTCAGCGTCGCCGTGGAGATGCCGAGAGCCTGTGCCGCACGGGTGAAGCTTTTCTGCTCCGCCACCGCGACAAAGGCCGACAGCTCTGCAAATTGGGTGCCTCGCATTGTTCGATCCTAACGAAAAGCTCGTTTCGATTATATCGAATTATAAAACACGGCTCCAGCAACCACGTTCAACGGGCAATCCTTCAGGTGCCCTTCATGAGCAACGTTCTTTTTATCACCTCGAGTCTTTTCGGCGAGAATTCCAAATCGCGCGCCCTTGCGCTGGATATCATTCAGGCCTGGCGCGAAACCCATACCGGCACACGGGTTACGGTACGCGATACCGCGGCAATCCCGCATTTGAGCGGCGATACATTGGCCGCACTGATGACACCGGCGGCCCAGCGCAGCCCGGAACAGAACGAAGCGGCAGCTTTCGCGGACGCGCTGATTGGCGAAATCGAGGCCGCCGATACCATCGTCATCGCCGCCCCGATGTACAATTTCGCCATTCCGTCCACGCTGAAGGCCTGGATCGATCATATCGCCCGCGCAGGGCGCACCTTCCGCTACACGGCGAACGGCCCGGAAGGTCTGTTGAAGGGCAAGAAGATTTTCGTCGCAAGCGCACGTGGCGGTATCTATTCGCAGGCCCCTTCGAACGCGATGGATTTTCAGGAGCCTTATTTGCGCGCCATGTTGGGTTTTCTCGGTCTGAGCGACGTCACATTCATTCACGCCGAAGGACTGAACATCAGCCCCGAGGCCGCGGCGCACGGCCTGCGCAAAGCCCGCGCTGAAATTTGCGATCTTCTACCCGGACGCGCCGCCGCCTAAGCCGCGTGTCGTGCTTCGAGCGACATCGCAATCAACGACATGCCGCCAAATACAAAGTCGATGCCGATGAAAAGGCCGAGCGCCCACAATGCGCCCACCGGCAAGAGCAGCACGATGATAGCGGCCAGCACGAGGTCGATGATCCCGTTGAGGAACAGCCATCCCCAGCGGCCGGTCATCACCTCGCGATGGCCGAAGGCGAACATCATGGATGCGATGCCCTCGGCGAATAGATAGGCCGCCAAAACCAAAGTCAGGGAAATCGCTCCCATCAAAGGCCAAGCGACCAGGATCACACCGGCGGCAATAGTGACAATGGCGGACACCATGGACCACCAAAATCCGGGGGCGCCCCGGTGCATTACCGTGGTCACGGCGCCGACGATGCCGCCGATGAGGAACAGCCAACCCAGAAACAGCGCCATCGCCAGACTCGCCACAACGGGGATGAGGATTGCCCCGATTCCAAGAACGATAAGGACCACGCCCTCGATCAAGAAGAGCGTCCAATATTCCTTGACGGATTCGGGCCAAATCGGCGCCGGGGGCGCGCGATGCACATCCACCATGACCGGCCTCCACAGCGAGAGCACCCTAAGGGAACGCAATGACAGGTGTCGCGTTCCGCTGCGCACTAAGGCTCAGAGTCAGCCCAATGTGCCCACATGGGCTTCGAGCATCGTCCAGGCCTTGGTGCCCAGCCGTTCCTTCCAGCGGCGATAAAATTCGCCCAAAGGCGGCCGGAAGCCGGATGTGTCGGCCGTGTTGAAGATCATGCCGTGCTTGGCAAGGCCATCTTGAAGCGTGGCGTTCAGCGCCACATTGTCGGCCCGCTGCAGCTTCACATATTTGATAGCATTGCGCTGGATGGCGTCCTGCACATCCGCCGGCAATTTGCGCCAAACGGCAAGATTGGCGAGCAGATTGTAGCCGGACCACATATGGGCCGTCAGGCTTACATAACGCTGCACCTCGTAGAGCTTGAAACCGTCGACAATGGCGAGAGGATTTTCCTGTCCCTCTACCATGCCGCTTTTCAACGCGTCATAGAGTTTGTTGGTATTGATCGAAATGGGCTGCGCCCCGAGCGACTTGAAGCAATCGGCGAACATCTGGCTCGCCGGCACCCGCAATTTCATGCCGTTCAGATCGCCGACATTGCGGATGGGATGGGTCGAGCTGGTGATGTGACGAAAACCATTTTCGAAACAGGCTTTGGGAATGGCATAAATGCCTTTGGTCAACGCTTCCTGGCGCAGAAGATCGCCGAGATCCCCGTCGATGGCGGCATAAACCTGCTCGCTGTTCTTGAACGCAAACGGCAGGCCCTGGATATCGGCGATAGGCACAACCTCGTCCAGGATGCCGCCCATCAGGGTGTAGAATTCCAGCTCGCCCGATACCAGCATGTCGCGCGCCTGCGGGTCGCCGCCGGGAATGTTGTCATTCCCGGCATAGGTGCGCACGCGAATCTTGCCGCCGGTTTCCTGTTCGACGGCGGCCCACATTTCCCTGAGCCGTTTGTCGAGCGGCGTGCCTTCGGTCTGATTATGGAATTGGCGCATTTCGATCGGTGTGGCCGCCCGGGCAGGGCGGCGCGCCGTCAACGCGACCGCCGCCGCACCTGCGCCGAACACAAAACTGCGCCGGGCAATGGGCTTCATGTCTTTCTCCGCCTGCAGATTTCAGGGACGGATATAGACGTAGCCCTGTTCCTGAAGTTCGGCAACGCGCACAATACCGGCAGGCACGACGCCCACGCCCGCAATCGGAACCACTTCATGGCCTTCGCGCTTCTCGGCGGCGGCCTTCGCATTGCCGCACATGCTGTAGACGATGCCGGGTATTTCCTTCTTCACCTCGGCCAAGCGGTCTTTCACCGGCGATTTGTCATCGCGGAACATCGTGATGCCCGGCCCGTAGGCCACGATCTCCACCTGGAATTGCTCCCCCTTTTGGTCGTAGATCTTCTTGGCGTTGACCGCGTTGCCGAGCGCGAGATTCATCCCCTCCATATCGTCGCGGGACACCTGGATGACCATCTTGTGCAGCTTCGGCGTATTCTGGGACGACGCCGCATGCATGCCGGCGAAAAAGACCGGGATCGCCAAAACGATCAGCGCAAGGGCGGTGCGAAACGTCTTAAACATTGTGCTTTCCTCCAAAGAGCGCGGGAACGGTAGAAGCCACAGGGCTAATGTACAAGCTTCAAGTGGAAATTTCTGCGCACTGGCTTTAACGTCGGCGCGGAGGATGGGCGGGGTATGGATTGGCCGCCCTCTGAATTGGGGAGCCGCTCATGACCGATAGTACCTCTCAGTCCTTGGAACGCCG
>DATARE010000010.1:0-1832 GCA_036264295.1 Micropepsaceae bacterium
TAGGCATAGGGGTAGTAATAGGGATAACCGTACGGACCCCAGAACGGGTCGTAATAGCCAAAGCCCGGGCCGATAAAGATATTGCCGCGGAAGCCACCACGGAAGCGGTCACCACGAAAACCGCCCGGCCCCGGGCCACGAAATCCACCCCCTCCGGGCCCGCGGAATCCGCCGCCCGCCCGGGGTCCACCACCGCCACCACCCGCACGTGGTCCGCCTTCGGCCGCGAGGATGATCTTGCCTCCGGACATTTGCGCCGCCTGTCCTTCGCTGGAAGGACCGGTGCTTGCGCTTGCGGCCGTGCCCATCAGAGGCAAAGCCAATAACGCTGCCGCCGCGACTTCAGAAAACCTGCGCATTTCACTCTCCCAATCGCAATACCAGAATTCGATCAAGGCATTGCGTATCGATACTGTTCGTACCGCATCTAGTTCAGGTTACATGAACCCAAGCTGAATTGGTTTGATCTGTCTCAAAAGCCGTCAAATTTGTTCTTGCTTTGTTCTAATTGTGGCTTAGAATTCATCCATGAGCAGAGTTCTGACTTCCGCCGCGGATCCAAGGCTCCTTAAAGGGCGTGGCGCTCGCTCGAACGAATCGAGCCGCTACGACAGCGAGAGGCGGGTCGGTTTCGACGATGGCTGGACCTTCGATGATGACGGCCCGCCTCCAATTCGAACCGAAGTGATGCGTGACGCCACGCGCAGCATCATCGCCCGCAATACCTCGCCCGATATTTCCTTCAATCAGTCGATCAATCCGTATCGTGGCTGCGAGCATGGCTGCATCTATTGTTTCGCGCGGCCCACCCACGCCTATCTCGGTCTGTCTCCGGGGCTGGATTTCGAGAGCAAGATCCTGGTCAAGCCGGATGCGGCCAAGCTGCTGGACGCCGAGCTGAGAAAGCCCGGCTACCAGCCGCAGGTCATCGCCATGGGGACCAATACCGATCCCTATCAGCCGCTGGAGCGCGAATGGCGCGTGACCCGCTCCATTCTGCAAGTGCTCGCCGAATTCAGGCATCCGGTGGGCATTGTGACGAAGTCGGCGCTGATAACCCGCGACATCGACATTCTGGCGCCGATGGCTGCCGAGGGGCTCGCGAAGGTGGCGCTGTCGGTGACGACCCTTGACCGCAAGCTGGCGCGGATCATGGAACCGCGGGCGGCAACGCCGGAGCGGCGGCTGGATGCGCTGCGCGCGCTGTCAGCGGCCGGCATTCCGACCACGGTGATGACGGCGCCGATCATTCCCGCCCTGAACGACGAAGAGATGGAATCCATTCTTGCCGCAGCCGCCGAGGCAGGCGCGACGCAGGCGGGTTACACGCTTTTGCGTTTGCCGCTCGAAATCAAAGACCTGTTCCGCGAATGGCTGGAGGCCCAAGTGCCGGATCGCGCCAAGCATGTGATGTCGCTTGTTCGTTCGATGCGCGGCGGCAAGGATTACGATTCCAAATGGGCCACCCGCATGACCGGCACCGGCCCGTATGCGCGGCTGATTGCGCAGCGCTTTGCGATCGCCACACGCCGTCTCGGCCTGAACCAAAAGCGTGTGCCTCTGGACGCATCCAAGTTCCGCCGCCCGCCCCAGACGGGCGATCAGCTCGCGCTGTTCGGATGATGGCTGTTTGAATCGCGATAAGAAAAGTTACGGGAAAACGATTCGGCCTGATGGTCTGTCTTGCGGCCGGGCGAGAGCTTGTTGTGTGGGCAATTGGAATTTCCCCTTGCGGTGCAAGGGCGCTTCCGCGCTATGACTCGAACCTGCGAATTGCCGGCCGAGGTCCATGCCGCACTACATTTTCGAAGCACGACTGCTGAAGAGCATGG
>DATARE010000015.1:0-4250 GCA_036264295.1 Micropepsaceae bacterium
CCCTGACCACGCCTATGAATTCGCGGCTCCCCTGAGCGCCGGCGGCCATATCGATGCCGCGGCATGGAAAGAGGTTCAGGACCGTTGTGAGGTCACCCGATTCTGGGGCGGCGAAACCGTTCAAACGGGAAAGCTCCGCCATACACGCGGCGGGTGGCGATTTGATTACGACGCCACGGACGATCGTGACGACGAGCCATTTTTCAAACTCGATCGCCATTCGTTGATACCTGGCGCGTACGTATCGATCACCGAACAGGACGGTGTGCAGCGTCCATTTCGCGTAGCATCGGTCGTTCCCGCGCGGAAATAGCGCCCGTCACACCGCGATTTGGCTAACCGCCCGAGGTCTGGAGATTGTAGGGTGGGTGTATGCTCGCAAATCTCGGCTTAGGCACGCTGGCGATTTCCATCACCGTTCTGCTTCACACGTTCGGGCTTATCGGCCTGACGCGGACCATGGCTCGCATTGTCCAGTGGTTTCGTCTTCATCGCCACAGTTTCGGCCAAAGCGTTGCCATGGTCACGACGGTTCTGGGACTGTTTCTGATCCACACCTTCGAAATCTGGATATGGGCCGGCTTCTTCGTGGCGGTTCAGGCGGTCGGTGTGTTTCAGGATGCCCTCTATTTTTCGACCGTGACGTTTTCCACGCTTGGCTATGGCGATGTCATTGTGAGCCCGCAATGGCGCCTGCTGGCCTCGCTGGAGGGAATTAATGGCTTCCTCCTGATCGGCTGGTCCACGGCCTATCTCGTCTCCGCATCGACCCGGCACGGCCCCTTTCGCCTGGGCGAGCATTTCTGATCGGTCGCTGGCGGCGACTGCGGCATTTTTGCAGGGTCTGATCCAAATCAAATTTTGTCCGGAACGGTCCGGCAGAATGCGGCTGTCATATCGAGGATTACGCCATGCTTTGGAATCCGTCACACATCATGTGGCCGCAGCAATTGATGATTCTTTCCATTGTTCTGCCTCCGATTTTCATCGCGTTTATCGCCTTGGCGTTCGGCGCACCGCGTCTTTTGGCAGCCAAGCAGGCCGCGCAGCCAAAGGAGCATCAGACATCCTCGCAGGCAGTGCCCGTTTCGCGTTCATGAAGCGGCGCGGAGCCGCTTTCTCCATTCTATTGGCTGGCGGAGCCTTGTTCCTCACGACGTCGGTGCTAGGTGCCGTGGGCGACAGGGTGCGAGGCGAGCGTCTTGCGCGGGAAAATTGCTCCACCTGCCATGCTATCGGGATGTCCGGAACCAGCCCGTACCGGTTCGCTCCGCCCTTCCGCAGCTTGCATGAGAAATACGACGTCGACGGCTTGGCCGAGGCGCTGGCCGAAGGCATTGGCGTGGGCAATACCGGGGAACGCCAAATGCCGATGTTCGTGTTGTCCGCGGACGAAATCGAAGACCTCATCGCGTATTTGAAATCTCTGGAGCCTGACACGCCGCGCCGGCCATCTCGGACGTCTGCGCCTTAGCTTGTCCTAAATCAATTGGCGCTTGGGCTGGCGGTGTAAAGTGCTCGGCAGGTTCATGTCCTTTTTCTGCGAGGGAAGGACGCTCCGCCTGCGTAAATGGTTTTATCGACATAATCCGAGCGGGGGCCGGTATTGGGTATTGGGATTGGTAAGGGGGTACGACAGGGATTTCGGGCGGTTCTCCTGTGTTCCGCGGCATTTTTCTGTGATCTCGCGCCGGCAATAGGCCAAGACCAGCCAGCTCCAGCGGTTCCCGCCCCCGCCGCTCCGGCGGATGCGGGCGAGACGATTGAAATGGTGACGGTGACGGCGCCGCGTTTCGAGCTTCTGGGTACGGCCACCACCTCGAGCCAGGGCATTATCCTGAAACAGGAGCTGGAAGAGCTTCCCGTCTATCGCGCCGGGCAATTGCTGGAAACCGTCCCGGGGCTGGTCGTCACCATCCATAGCGGCGAGGGCAAGGCCAACCAATATTTGCTGCGCGGGTTCAATCTCGACCACGGCACCGACATCGCCACATTCGTCGACGACATGCCGGTGAATATGCGCAGCCACGCCCACGGCCAAGGCTATAGCGACCTGAACTTCTTCATTCCGGAACTGGCGACCGGCATCAACTACACCAAGGGTCCCTATTTTGCTGAGGAAGGCGATTTTTCATCGGTCGCTTCGGTTCACATCGGCTACCTCAACGAAATACCGGACCAGATCTCGGTCACTGGCGGCAGCTACAGTTATGAGCGCATCTTCGGCGCTGCCACCCGCAATTTCCTGACCGGCAAAGTCATGGCCGGTCTGGAGCTGGTTCACTATGACGGCCCGTGGTCGCATCCCGACAATGTGCGCAAGGTGAATGCGGTGCTTCGCTATAGCGAAGGCGAGGAGCGGGAAGGCTGGTCTCTCACCAGCATGTACTATCGCGGCCTGTGGAACGCGACGACCGATCAGCCGGAACGCGCCATGAATCCCACCTATATGGCAAGCCTGGGCCTTACGCCGATCAGCCCGTTCGGTTCGCTCGACCCTTCCGATGCGGGCCAGGCACAGCGCATGAGCCTATCGGGCGTCTACTCCCACGGGACGCTCGATTGGCATGTCGATGCCAATGCCTACGTGATCAACAACAATCTGACCTTGTGGAACGATTTCACGCATTTCCTGAACGATCCCATCCATGGCGATCAGGAAGCACAGAACGATTTGCGCATGATCTATGGCGGCAACGCCAGCTACACCGATTACCGCATGCTGTTCGGACACAATGCCGAAACGGTCATCGGTGTCCAGACGCGTTATGACGACATCCATGTCCAGCGGCTATTCACGGAGAAGCGCGTCTTTCTGGCGACGGATGTCGACGATAAGGTGCAGGAGTTCAGCGCGGGCACTTATGCTCAGCTCACGGATTATTGGACGGAATGGTTTCGTTCGGTTATCGGCGTGCGCGAAGATTATTTCAATGGCAGCGATCAGGGGACCAATGCAGGCTCGGGCAATGCCACGATATTTCAACCGAAAGGAAGCCTGATTCTCACGCCATTCGACAATTGGGAATTTTACGTCAGCGCCGGTCGCGGCTTCCACAGCAACGACTTCCGCAGCACCTCTGGCGGCGGCGACTTCCTCACGCCATCGAAGGGCGGAGAAATCGGCGTGCGCGCGAATCTGATCGAAGGATTGACCGCGACGGTTACGCTGTTCCAGATGGAATTCCAATCTGAACTCACCTACGACCCCGAAGCAGGACAGACTTCCGCAGGACGGCCGAGCAAGCGCACCGGCGTGGAGATCAATGGGACCTATCAAGCGACCGATTGGCTCGAAATCTACGGCAGCGTCGCCATAACGCATGCGCGCTACACCGATGTCGACCCGGCTGGGGAGTACATTCCGGACGCTCCGTCCGTCATCGGCAATCTTGGCATCTATGTGCGCGATGCGGGCCCTTGGTTCGGGGCGCTGGAATTCCGTTATCTCGGCCAGCATCCCCTGATCGAAGACAATTCGATCAAGTCCAATGGCGACAAAGAGTGGAACATGAATGTCGGCTACAATTTCGCCAACGGATTGAAGGCCACCTTGGGAATCTTCAACCTCTTCGATTCCAAGGATGATGCGGCGGAATATTATTATACCGACCGGCTACCGGGTGAGCCGGCCGCTGGCGTCGCCGATCTCCATATCCATCCGCTGGAGCCGCGTACCTACCGTCTGACGCTCAGCAAAACATTTTAGGGCGTGTTATCGTTTTCCGGCCTGAAACTTTGCAGGCTGCCGCCTTTCATGCCGTTCTTGAGCGGATTGATACGCACCGAAAGCCGATCGCCGGGCTTCAAATAGGTCTTCCCCCAACCGTCGCGGGCAAGCGATGCCGCCGCCGGGAGTTCGATCAGCCATTCCTCCGGTTGATTGTTTTCACCGGTGACCATCAGATGAATCCAGCTGTGCGGATTGGTCCATTCGAACTGTTTGACCTCTCCTTCCAGCATGACGGATTTGCTGACATCGAACAGCGCGAAAGAATGATGCGCTGCCGCGGGACTCACACCCAGAAGCAGGCCCGCCGCGGCAAGCCCAAGCATCGGCTTTGAAGAGCGGAAAATGGAATCGCGCATGGCGGCACTCCTTATCCAGGGCCTATTGTAGACCTATTCCCTCAGGAGCACATCCATTACCGCCCTTACGGCAATGGCGACCTCCTGGATTGCATATAGACATACACAGACACCGCTTTAAGCTCTTCGGGCTTTAATATTTTCTCGAACGCCGGCATGAC